>NZ_JBIAUK010000008.1:0-30631 GCF_042892775.1 Streptomyces sp. NPDC001717
GCCCGGTTACATTCCGAACCCGGAAGCTAAGCCTTTCAGCGCCGATGGTACTGCAGGGGGGACCCTGTGGGAGAGTAGGACGCCGCCGAACAATCTTTCAAAGGACCCTTGGTCCAGCGTTCAACGCTGGACCAAGGGTCCTTTTTGTTTTGCCTCGAATTACGCCGAAGCGCGGCCATGGGTTGGTTGCGCGAGAATGACTAGCGGTACCCCGAAGACAGGAGTCACACCCATGTCCAACTATCCCGACGATCGTCCGGAGCGCGAGCCTCGGCGCAACGACGGCGGTGACAGGGGCGGCTACCGCGGGGGCCGTGACGACCGTGGTGGCGACCGTCCCGCGTTCCGTCGTGACGACCGTGGTGGCCGGCCGGCCGGTGGCGGCGGTTACCGCCGCGATGACCGCGGTGGCCGTCCCGCCGGCGCGGGCGGCGGCGGTGGCTTCCGCCGTGACGACCGCGGCGACCGCCCGAGTGGTGGTGGCGGCGGCTTCCGTCGCGATGACCGTGGTGGGGATCGTCCGAGCTACCCGCGTCGGGACGACGACCGTGGTGGGTTCCGTGGCGGTCGTGACGACCGTGGCGGCGACCGTCCCTCCTACCCGCGCCGCGATGACCGCGGTGGGGACCGTCCGAGCTACCCGCGTCGTGACGACCGGGGCGAGCGTCCCTCGTACCCGCGCCGCGACGACGACCGTGGCGGGCGTCCCTCGTACCCCCGTCGCGATGACGACCGTGGCGGGTTCCGTGGTGGTCGTGACGACCGTGGCGGCGACCGTCCCTCCTACCCGCGCCGTGATGACCGCGGTGGGGACCGTCCGAGCTACCCCCGTCGGGACGACGACCGTGGTGGGCGTCCCTCGTACCCCCGTCGGGACGATGACCGTGGTGGGTTCCGTGGTGGTCGTGACGACCGTGGCGGCGACCGTCCCTCCTACCCGCGCCGTGATGACCGTGGTGGGGACCGTCCGTCGTACCCGCGTCGCGATGACCGCGGCGGCGACCGTGGTGGGTACCGTGGCGGCCGTGACGACCGTGGTGGCTACCGTGGTCGCGATGACCGCGGCGGCGACCGCGACTACCGTGGCGACCGCGACCGGGACCCGGTCAAGCGGCTTCCGATCGACGAGGACGTCACCGGCCTCGAGATCGACGCCGACGTGCGTCAGGAGCTGCTGAGCCTGCCCAAGGGCCTGGCCGAGGAAGTCTCCAAGAACCTGGTCATGGTGGCCCGGCTGATCGACGAGGACCCCGAGCAGGCGTACGCGTACTCGCGCATCGCCCTGCGGCTGGCTTCCCGCGTCGCCGCCGTGCGCGAGGCCGCCGGCTTCGCCGCGTACGCGACGCAGAAGTACAGCGAGGCCCTCGCGGAGTTCCGTGCGGCCAAGCGCATGACCGGCTCCGTGGAGCTGTGGCCCGTCATGGCCGACTGCGAGCGCGGCCTCGGCCGCCCCGAGCGGGCGCTGGCGATGGCCGGCGAGCCCGAGGTGCAGAAGCTGGACAAGGCCGGCCAGGTCGAGATGCGTCTGGTCGCGGCCGGTGCCCGGCGGGACCAGGGGCAGCTCGACGCCGCCATCGTGACCCTGCAGAGCCCGGAGCTGGCGTCCAACAGCGTCCAGCCCTGGACCGCGCGCCTGCGCTACGCCTACGCCGACGCCCTGCTGGCGGCCGGTCGTGAGGAAGAGGCGCGCGAGTGGTTCGCGAAGACCCTCGAGGCCGACAAGGACGGGGCGACCGACGCCTCCGACCGTCTCGCCGAGATCGACGGTGTCGAGTTCGTCGACGCCGCGGTCGAGCCGGCCGACGACGTCGACCTGGATGAGGACGACGAGGACGACGAGGACGAGGACGCGGCGGAGGTCGCCGCGGCCGAGCGCGCCGCCGACGTCACCGAGTACTACGACGAGGACGACGAGGAGTACGAGCCGCTGGAGCAGTCCGCGGCCGACGCCGACGCAGAGGCCGACAAGGGCTGACGCGGGGTGATGTGAGGAAGGGCGGTACCCCGGTCGGGGTACCGCCCTTTCGCATGTCCGGAGCAGGTCAGCCGAGGCCGCGCAGGACCAGGCCCGTCGCCGGCTTGGGGCCGAAGGAGGTGGACTTGCGGGGCATGGTGACGCCCTGGCGGGCCAGGTCCCGTACGACTTCCTCCCGTACGGGGTGCAGGAGGACCGCGGTGCCGCCGTGGCGCTCCGCCTGTTCCACGGTGGCCGAGGCGTCGTGGATGTAGGCGATCTGGTCCGGGGTGTCCGGGACGTGCCACAGGGCGTCGAGCAGGGTCGCGTGCAGCACCGTGGCGTCCAGCCGGCGCCAGGCCTCGGGGCGGTCGTGCCGGACCGTGCGGTCGAGGAGGTCCAGGTCGGGGTCGGTGACGAGGTGGAAGGTGCCGTCGCCGGTGAGGAGGAAGGCGTTGCCCCGCTCCGCGGCGTCCGCGAGGGTCTCCAGGGCCAGCGGGAGCGGTCCCTCGACCGGGCGGATCCGGAACCGGCCGGCGAGTGCGGCCAGGGCGTCCGCGACGGGGAGGCGGCGCAGCATGCGGTGGATCGCCCGGACCTGGAGGGGGTAGCGGGCGGTGTCCACGAGGAGGACCAGGCCGAAGTCCCACGCGGTGGGGGAGCCGTGCTCCTCCTGGAGGCGCAGGTAGGTGGCCCAGCGGTGGTGGCCGTCGGCGATGAGGGCCTGGCGGTGGCTGAGATCGGCCGTCATGGTGGCCAGCTCGGCCGGGTCCGTGACGGCCCAGAGGCGGTGCTGGACGCCGTCCTCGGTGGTGGTCGACAGGAGGGGTGTGCCCTGGGCCGCGCGCTCGACGACCGCCGCCGCGCCCGCCGCCGGGTCGTCGCCGCGGTAGGTGAGCAGGAGGGGTTCGAGATTGGCGGCGGTGGCCCGCATCAGGCCGGCGCGGTCGGTGACCACGTCCGGCATGACGTCCTCGTGGGGGAGGACGATGCCCTCCTCGGCGGTGGACAGGGCGAGCGCGCCGATGATGCCGCGCTGGAGCAGACCGGGCTTGCGCTGCTCGTACACGTACAGAGCGGGCTCGGGGTCGGCGCTGAGGATGCCTTCGGCGATCCAGTGGTGCAGGGTGCGCGCCGCCTGCTCGTTGCGCGCGGCCGGGGTGCCGGCCTGGGGGAGGATCAGGCGGACGATGTTGTGCGGGTCCGCTGATTGCAGGTGATCGACCCCGTCCGGGCGCACGACCACGTCGTACGGAGGCGAGGTGACGGCGGCGAGGCTGCCGACACGCTCCGGGACGTAGCGCAGGCCATTGAAGGGGATCAGGCGCAGGCCATGGTCCGCGGTGCCAGAAGAGGTCATTGGTGCATGGTAAGTCGCGTCTCGCCATGCGGGATGATCGGGGGAGTACGGAATCGGACAAGAGCGATCTTATGAGGAGCCGACAGGATGACCCGGCAGAGCAGGACCAGTCCCGCGGCGAGTGAGCGGAGTCTGCACCAGGCGTACGACACGGCTCTGCTCGACCTCGACGGCGTGGTCTACGCGGGCGGGGAGGCCATCGCGCACGCCGTGGACTCCCTCGCGGTGGCCCGCTCGGAGGGGATGCACCTCGCCTACGTGACGAACAACGCGCTCCGCACGCCGGACGCGGTCGCCGAGCACTTGGGCGAGCTGGGCATCCCGACCGAGGCGGGCGAGGTGATCACCTCGGCGCAGGCGGTGGCCCGGCTGATCGCGGAGCAGGTGGAGCCGGGGTCGAAGGTGCTGGTGATCGGCGGGGAGGGATTGCGGGTCGCGCTGCGCGAGCGGGGCCTGGTGCCGGTGGAGTCGGCCGAGGAGGAAGGGCTCGCGGCGGTCGTCCAGGGGTACGGGGGGCCCGACCTGGCGTGGGGCCGGTTCGCGGAGGCCTCGTACGCGATCAACCGCGGGGTGCCGTGGTACGCGTCCAACACCGACCTGACGATCCCGGGGGCGCGCGGGATCGCGCCGGGCAACGGGGCCGCGGTGGAGGTCGTGCGCATCGCCACGGGCGCCGAGCCGCAGGTGGCGGGCAAGCCGCTGCCCCCCATGCACCGGGAGACGGTGCTGCGCACCGGGGCGCGGCGGCCGCTGGTGGTCGGGGACCGGCTGGACACCGACATCGAGGGCGCCTTCAACGGAGAGGTGGACTCGCTGCTGGTGCTGACCGGGGTGACGGACGCGGCGCAGCTGGTGCGGGCGGAGCCGCGGCACCGGCCGACGTACGTGGACCGGGACCTGCGGGGGCTGTTGACCGGCCAGCCTGCGGTGGAGCGGACCGCGGAGGGCTTCCGCTGCGGGGGCTGGACCGCGGTCGCGGTGGACGGCCGGGTGCTGGAGCTGCGCGGTGAGGGCGGCGATCCGCTCGACGGGCTGCGGGCCTTGTGCGCGGCGGCCTGGACGGAGGCCGGGGACGGGGTCTGCGCCCTGGACGCGGAGAAGGCGCTGGCCAGGCTGGGGCTTTAGGCCGGGGCCCGCCGGGGCGGGCAGCGGGATCGGTGGCCTGGCGGTGGCTGCGCGCCGGCGGCGGGGTGCCGGGGTCGGGGCGCACGACGGCTGTGGTGATCGCGGCGCACGGGGCGGGGCGGTGTAGCCGTCGGCGGCGTGCGGGTCGTCCGGGTCGCGCGGGCCGTGGGGGCCGTTCGGGTGATCCGGAATGGGTTCAGGGTAGGCTAACCTAACTCGCGTGTTGGTTGAGAGTCCCCCCGAACCCGGACCGGGCACGGCGCAGTCGTCTGCCGTCGTCGCCCGGCCGCGGCACGCCCCGCGCGTCGCCGGTCTTGTGGCCGCCCTCGTGGTGCTGGCCCTGATCGCCGTCCTGAGCATCGCCGTGGGCGCCAAGCAGATGCCCCTCGACGAGGTCTGGCACGGCCTGTTCGACTACTCGGGGACGACCTCCGACGTGGTGGTGCGGGACCTGCGGGTCCCGCGCACCCTGCTCGGGCTGATGGTCGGGCTCGCGCTCGGTCTCTCCGGGGCGGTGATGCAGGCGCTGACCCGCAACCCGCTCGCCGAACCGGGCATCCTCGGCGTCAACGCGGGCGCCGCCGCCGCCGTCGTCTCGGCGATCAGTTTCCTCGGGGCGAGCTCGCTGAGCGAGTTCGTGTGGTGGGCCTTCCTCGGCGCCGCCGTCGTCTCGGTCGTCGTCTACGTGCTCGGGGGCAGCCGCAGCGCGACCCCCGTGCGCCTCGCCCTCGCGGGTACGGCGGCCGGCGCGGCCCTCGTCGGCTACATCAACGCCGTACAGCTGATGGACAGCAAGGCGCTGGACAAGCTGCGCTTCTGGACCGTGGGTTCGCTGTCCTCGGCCACCATGGACACCGTCCGCCAGGTGGCACCGTTCCTGCTGGTCGGCGCCGTGCTCGCGCTGACGCTGGGCCGCTCGCTCAACGCGATGGCCCTGGGCGACGACACCGCGAGGGCCCTCGGCGCCCATCTGACGCGGACCCGGATCGGCGCCATGGTCGCCATCACCCTGCTGTGCGGGGCGGCGACGGCCGCCTGCGGCCCGATCGTCTTCGTCGGGCTGATGGTCCCGCACCTGGTGCGGGCCTTCACCGGCCCCGACATGCGCTGGGTGCTCGCCTACTCGGCGGTGCTCTCGCCCGTGCTGCTGCTCGGCGCCGACGTCATCGGACGGGTCGTCACCCGGCCCGCCGAACTCCAGGTCGGCATCGTCACCGCGCTCGTCGGCGGGCCCGTCTTCATCTACCTCGTCCGGCGCAAGAGGATGGCCCAGCTGTGACCGTGACCGCCAAGGCCCGCCGGCTGAGCCTCCCCGGCGGGATCTCCCTGCGCGTCGAACGGCGCGCCCTGGGAGTCGGGGTGCTGCTCGTCGTCGCGGCGTTCGCGATGGCCGTACTGCTCATCGGCACCGGCGACTTCCCGATCGGGCCGTGGGACGTCGTACAGACCCTGCTGGGCAACGGCAGCCCCGCCAACGACTTCATCGTCAACGACCTGCGGCTGCCGCGGGTCCTGGTCGCGCTGCTCGTCGGCGCGGCCCTCGGAATGGCGGGGGCGGTCTTCCAGTCCGTCTCCCGCAACCCGCTCGGCTCCCCTGACCTGCTCGGCTTCGGGTACGGGTCGGCGGTCGGCGCGCTCGTCGTCATCATCCTGTTCAAGGGCGACGCCACCGAGGTCGCCGTCGGCGCGCTGCTCGGCGGGGTGCTGGCCGGGATCGCCGTGTACCTGCTGGCGTACAAGCGGGGGATCCACGGCTACCGGCTCGTGCTCGTGGGCATCGGCGCCTCCGCCGTGCTCATCGCGCTGATCCAGTACCTGATCACCAAGGCCCAGATGGTCGAGGCCACCCGCGCGATGGTCTGGCTGACCGGCTCCCTGGCCGGCCGGGACTGGGCGCAGGTCTGGCCGCTGCTGGGGGTGTGCGCGGTGCTCTTCCCGCTGATCCTTTTCCAGGGCCGGGCCCTGCGGATGATGGAGATGGGCGACGACGCCGCCCACGCCCTCGGGGTACGGGTGGAGCGCACGCGGCTGCTGCTCATGCTCGGGGCGATCCTCCTCACGACGGCGGCGAGCGCGGCGGCCGGGCCGATCAGCTTCGTGGCGCTGGCCGCGCCGCAACTCGTCCGGCGGCTGACCCGGTCGCCCGGGGCGAACCTGCTGTCCGCGGGCCTGATGGGCTCGGTGCTGCTGCTGGTGTCGGACTGGGCCTCGCAGCGGGCCTTCGGCGCCGACCAGCTCCCGGTGGGCGTGGTGACCGGAATCGTCGGCGGTGTGTATCTGCTCTGGCTGCTCGTCACCGAGCGCAAGGCGGGACGTATATGAACCTCAGGAGTGCTCAAGTGCAGCGGCTGACCGCGGAGAACGTGACCCTCGGATACGACGAGCGGGTCATCGCCGAGAACCTCTCGGTGGAGATTCCGGACAACTCCTTCACGGTGATCGTCGGTCCCAACGCGTGCGGCAAGTCCACGCTGCTGCGGGCCCTTTCGCGGATGCTGAAGCCGACGGCGGGGCGGGTGCTGCTCGACGGGCAGGCGATCGGGTCGATGCCGGCGAAGAAGGTCGCCAGGACGCTGGGCCTGCTGCCGCAGTCCTCGATCGCCCCGGACGGGATCACGGTCGCGGACCTCGTGTCGCGGGGGCGGTACCCGCACCAGGGGCTGCTGCGGCAGTGGTCGCCCGAGGACGAGCGGATCGTACGCGAGTCGATGGCCTCGACCGGGGTCGCCGAGCTGGCCGACCGGGCCGTGGACGAGCTGTCGGGCGGGCAGCGGCAGCGGGTGTGGATCGCGATGGCGCTGGCGCAGCAGACGCCGTTGCTGCTGCTGGACGAGCCGACCACGTACCTGGACATCCAGCACCAGATCGACGTGCTGGACCTGTGCGCGGAGCTGCACGAAGAGCAGGGGCGGACGCTGGTGGCCGTGCTGCACGATCTCAACCACGCGGCCCGGTACGCGACGCATCTGATCGCGATGCGGGGCGGGAAGGTCGTGGCGGAGGGCGCGCCGGGGGAGGTCGTCACCGCCGAGCTCGTGGAGGAGGTGTTCGGGCTGCGGTGCCGGGTGATCTCCGATCCGGAGACCGGGACGCCGCTGGTGGTGCCGGCGGGGCGGGCCGCCCGGGCTGCGGGGGCTGCAGGGGTGCGGGCGGTTTAGTGCCGGGTGCGGCGCCGCTGCCGGGGCTCCGGCCCGGGCCCCGCGCCTCAAACGCCGGCGGGGCTGGATTTGGCCGGCGGGGGGCTAGAGCAGCGATTTCAGGCGGAGGAGGTCGCGGAAGCCCGCTTCCAGCTTCACTCGGCCCGAGGTCCAGGCCTTGGCGAATTTGAGGTCGCCCGCCACCAGGGCGACCAGGTCGTCACCCGTCATCGCCAGCCGGATCTCGGCCTTCGTCGCCGGTGGGCCCGGCGTGACCGCGTCCACGCGGATCCGGCCGCCGTCGAGGCGGCCCGTGAAGGTCCGGTCGAGGTCCGTGATGTGGCAGCTCAGGGAGCGGTCCAGTGCGGCGGCGCCGCGGACGCCGCCGTCCGCGCCGGCGAGGTTCTCGGAGAGTTGGTCGAGTGCGGCTCGGCACTCATCGATCGTAGCCATCGTGATCACGACGGTACCGCAGAGCCGTGCGTGGTCGTGGGGCGCTTCGGGGTAGCGTCTGGGCATGGACGACGAAGAGGCCCCCGCGGAGAGCGGCGGGGCCGCACCGCTGGGGATCGTACGGACGCCCACGGGGCACGACGCCGTCGACGCGCACCTGGCGCGGCTGGCGGACGCGGACCACCTCGCGGCGGACGGCCACGTCGAGGTGTACGAGGATGTACACAGGGGGCTGCGCCACGCGCTCGACGCGCTGGACGCACCACCCGTCCCCGTACCTTACGAAAACAGGAGCTGAACCGAACGTGGCAGGAGTGGCGCGCCGCCGCCTGGACGCCGAACTGGTACGCCGCAGCATGGCCCGCTCGCGGGAGCACGCCGCGCAGCTGATCGCCGCGGGCCGGGTGACCGTCGGCGGCGCCACGGCGACCAAGGCGGCCACCCAGGTGGAGACCAGCGCGGCCCTGGTCGTGCGACAGGACGACAGTGATCCGGACTACGTTTCGCGCGGCGGCCACAAGCTCGCGGGGGCACTGGCGGCCTTCCGGCCGCAGGGGCTGCTCGTGGAGGGACGGCGGGCCCTGGACGCGGGGGCGTCGACCGGCGGCTTCACCGACGTGCTGCTGCGGGCGGGTGTGGCCCATGTGATGGCCGTCGACGTCGGCTACGGGCAGCTGGCGTGGTCGCTGCAGAGCGACGACCGGGTCACGGTCAAGGACCGCACGAACGTCCGTGAACTCACGGTGGAGCTGATCGACGGGATTCCGGTGGATCTCGTCGTCGGGGACCTGTCCTTCATCTCGATCGGGCTGGTGCTGCCGGCGCTCGTGCGGTGCTGCGCGCCGGACGCGGACCTGGTGCTGATGGTGAAGCCGCAGTTCGAGGTGGGCAAGGAGCGCCTGGGCAGCGGCGGCGTGGTGCGCAGCGCGGAGCTGCGGGCCGAGGCCGTGCGGGACGTGGCGGCCCAGGCGTGGAAGCTGGGGCTCGGAGTGCTCGGCGTGACGGCGAGTCCGCTGCCCGGTCCGTCGGGCAACGTCGAGTACTTTCTGTGGCTGCGGGCGGGGGCACCTGCACTCGACCCGTCGGATGTCGACCGTGCAGTGGCGGAGGGGCCTCAGTGACAGATTCATCGGGGGAACGGACCGTATTCCTGCTCGCGCACACCGGGCGGCCGGCGGCCATCCGCAGTGCCGAGCTGGTCGTGAAGGGCCTGCTGCGGTGCGGGCTCGGTGTGCGGGTTTTCGCGCACGAGGCGGCGGACCTGCCGCTGCCGCCCGAGGTGGAGCCCGTGGAGGACTGCACGCCGGGCGTACTCGACGGCTGTGAGCTGTTGATCGTGCTGGGCGGGGACGGGACCCTGCTGCGCGGCGCCGAGTTCGCCCGCGCCTCGGGCGTGCCGATGCTGGGCGTCAACCTGGGACGCGTCGGGTTCCTCGCCGAGGCCGAGCGCGACGACCTGGACAAGGTCGTGGAGCGGGTGGTGAGCCGGGACTACGAGGTCGAGGAACGGATGACCCTCGACGTGGTCGTCCGGACCAACGGCGACGTGGTCCACCGGGACTGGGCGCTGAACGAGGCCGCGGTCCAGAAGGTGTCGCCGGAGCGGATGCTGGAGGTGGTCCTGGAGATCGACGGGCGCCCGGTGACCGGTTTCGGCTGCGACGGGATCGTCTGCGCGACCCCGACGGGCTCGACGGCGTACGCCTTCTCCGCGGGCGGACCGGTGGTCTGGCCGGAGGTGGAGGCCCTGTTGATGGTGCCGATCAGCGCGCACGCGCTGTTCGCGAAGCCGCTGGTGACCTCGCCGACCTCGGTGCTCGCGGTCGAGGTGCAGACCGGCACGCCGCACGGTGTGCTGTGGTGCGACGGCCGGCGGATGCTGGAGCTGCCGGCCGGGGCCCGGGTGGAGGTCCGGCGCGGGGAAGTGCCGGTGCGGCTCGCCCGGCTGCACCACGCGTCCTTCACGGACCGGCTCGTCGCGAAGTTCGCGCTGCCGGTGTCGGGTTGGCGCGGGGCGCCCCACTGACCCGCTCCGCACCGTGTAGCTAATAGCACATCCGTTCGGAGAACTTGGGGCGGGTGACGTCACATGGCACCCGTGAAACCTCGGTATGGTCGTCCCGTGCTTGAGGAGATGCGGATACGGTCGCTCGGGGTCATCGACGACGCGGTGGTCGAGCTGTCGCCCGGTTTCACCGCGGTGACCGGCGAGACCGGCGCGGGCAAGACGATGGTCGTCACCAGCCTCGGGCTGCTGCTCGGCGGTCGCGCCGACCCGGCCCTCGTACGGATCGGGGCCAAGGCCGCCGTCGTCGAGGGCCGTATCGTCATGCGCCCGGACGCCCCCGCGGCCGTACGCGCCGAGGAGGCCGGGGCCGAGCTCGACGAGGGCGCCCTGCTGATCAGTCGGACCGTGTCCGCCGAGGGGCGCTCGCGCGCCCACGTGGGCGGCCGCTCGGTCCCCGTCGGCCTGCTCGGGGAGCTGGCCGACGACCTCGTCGCCGTACACGGGCAGACCGACCAGCAGGGGCTGCTGCGGCCGGCCCGGCAGCGCCAGGCCCTCGACCGGTACGCCGGTGACGCCGTCGCCGTCCCGCTGGAGAAGTACGGGGCCGCCTACCGGCGGCTGCGCGCGGTCGCCGTCGAGCTGGAGGAGATCACCACCCGGGCCCGGGAACGGGCCCAGGAGGCGGACCTCCTGCGCTTCGGGCTGGACGAGGTCGCGGCCGTGGAGCCGGTGGCCGGCGAGGACGCCGAGCTGGCGGCGGAGGCGGAGCGGCTCGGCCACGCCGAATCGCTGGCCTCGGCGGCGCAGCTCGCGCACGGCGCGCTCGCGGGCAATCCGGAGGACCCGGAGGGCATCGACGCGAACACGCTCGTCGCGGGCGCCCACCGCGCACTGGAATCCGTACGCTCCCACGACCCGGCGCTCGGCGCGCTCGCCGAACGGATCGGGGAGCTGGGCATCCTGCTCGCCGACGTGGCCGGGGAGCTGGCGGGTTACGCGGACGACCTGGACGCCGATCCGCTGCGGCTGGCCGCGGTGGAGGAGCGGCGGGCGGCGCTCACCCAGCTCACCCGCAAGTACGGCACCACGGGCGACGTGGACGGCGTACTGGAATGGGCCGAGAAGGGCGCGGCGCGGCTCCTGGAACTCGACGGCGACGACGAGCGGATCACGGAACTGACCGCCGAGCGGGACGGGCTGCGCTCCGAACTGTCGCTGCTGGCCCAGGCGTTGACGGACGCGCGGGTCGAGGCGGCCACCCGGTTCGCCTCCGCCGTGACGGCGGAGCTGGCCTCGCTGGCGATGCCGCACGCGCGGGTGACCATCGACATCCGGCAGGTGGAGGACCCCGAGGGAGTGGACGTCGACGGCCGCCCCGTCGCCTACGGCCCTTCGGGCACGGACGAGGTCGAGCTGCTGCTGGCCCCGCACCCCGGGGCCCAGCCGCGGCCGATCGCCAAGGGCGCCTCGGGCGGTGAGCTGTCCCGCGTGATGCTGGCCGTGGAGGTCGTCTTCGCGGGTTCCGACCCGGTGCCGACGTACCTCTTCGACGAGGTCGACGCCGGAGTCGGCGGCAAGGCGGCGGTCGAGGTCGGCCGGCGGCTCGCCAAGCTCGCCAAGTCGGCGCAGGTCGTGGTGGTCACGCACCTGCCGCAGGTCGCGGCCTTCGCGGACCGGCAGCTGCTGGTGGAGAAGACCAACGACGGGTCCGTGACGAGGAGCGGGGTCAAGGTCCTGGAGGGCGAGGACCGGATCCGGGAGCTGTCGCGGATGCTGGCCGGTCACGAGGACTCGGTCTCGGCGCGGGCCCACGCGGAGGAACTCCTGGCGGCGGCGCGCGCGGACGTGTGACGTACGGCAGAGGGGCCCGGGGCGTGCGTACGCGCTCCGGGCCCTTCGTCGTGTCCGGGCGGGCGCCGGGGTGACGCGGGATAGCCCGTGTGGGTGAGGCTCGGGGGTGTCCGGCGGTATCTCGTACGGGATCCGCACCCGTATGGGCCCGGAACGCGCGTGCGGACTGGCATTCTTGGCGAGTCTCTGACTCCTCCCCTCATCCTGGAGCCCCGGCCCGTGAGCAGCTCCCCGGTCTCCGTTTCCGCCCAGGCCCAGCCCTACGGGCGGCCACCGCTGCGTACCGTCCAGGTACTCGGCGGCGCCGCCGGCGCGGGCAGCAGCGCGCACGTACGGTCCCTCGCGACGGGACTCGCCGCGCGCGGTGTCGGGGTCACGGTGTGTGCGCCCGTGCGGGCGGAGGGGGAGTACGACTTCACCGGCGCGGGCGTGGAGTTCGCGCCCGACGCGGTGTGCGTGCTGCGGGCGGCGTGCGCGGGGGCGGACGTGGTGCACGCGCACGGCGTACGGGCCGGAGCGCGCGCCCTGCTGGCCCTGCGGGGGCGCCGGGTGCCGCTGGTGGTGAGCTGGCACGGGGACGGCCCGGTGGCCGACGGGGGACTCGGGCGGCTGAGCCGGATGCTGGAACGGCACGTGGCCCGGGCGGCGGCGGTGGTGCTGGGGCCGTCCTCCGATCAGGTGGACCTCGCGCGGCGGCGCGGGGCGCGGGACGCGAGGCTGTCGCAGGTGGCGGTGTCGGCCGCCGCGGCGGTATCGGAACCGGGCAAGGTTCGGGCGGAACTGGGCGCGGTCGAAAGGCCGTTGCTCATCGCGGTCGGGAGCCTGGTGCCGCACCGGGGGTACTCCGTGCTGCTCGACGCGGCGCGGGAGTGGCGGGCACTGGACCCGGCGCCGCTGCTGGTGATCGCGGGGGAGGGCCCGCTGCGGGCCGAACTCGCCCGCCGGATCGAGGCGGAGGCCCTGCCGGTACGGCTGCTGGGCCGACGCCGGGACGCCGCGAGGCTGCTGGCGGCGGCGGACGTGGCGGTGCTGCCGAGCCGGTGGGAGGCGAGGGCGCCGCTGGCGCAGGAGGCGCTGCGGGCCGGGGTGGCCCTGGTGGCCACGTCGGTGGGGGGCGTGCCGGAGCTGGTCGGCGACGGCGCGGTGCTGGTCCCGCCGGGGGACGCGGACGCCCTGGCCGCCGCCGTGACGGGCCTGCTGGCGGACCCGGACCGCCGTGCGGTGCTGGCCGCCGCCGGGCTGGCGCAGGCGGCCTCCTGGCCGTCGGAGGACGACACGGTGGCGCAGGTCCTGTCGGTCTACGACGAACTGATGGAACGCGGCCGCCGCTGACCCCCGCCGGGCCCCGCCCCGGGCTCTGCCCCGCACCCCGCGCCTCAATCGCCGGCGGGGCTGGTTGTCGCCGACGTGGGCTGTCGTGTGCGGCGCCGTCACCGGGGGCGCTGCCCCCGGACCCCCGGTCCTCAAACGCCGGACGGGCTGGAGATGCCCGCGGCGACGGATACCCGGCCTCGCCGGCGTTGGAGGCGCGCGGGGTCTGGGGCGGAGCAGCGACGCGTCAAGAAGGAGTATGGCGGCGGGCGCGGAGGGCCAGGCTCAGGGAGAGGACCGTTTCCGGGTCGTCCAGGTCCGTGCCCAGGAGCTCCGAGATGCGGGCCAGCCGGTTGTACAGGGTCTGCCGGTTCAGGTGGAGCTCGCGCGCGGTCTCCGCCTTGCGGCCCGCGTGGGCCAGGTACGTCTCCAGGGTGGGCAGGAGCGGCGGCCGGGACGTGGTGTCGTGGGTGCGCAGCGCGCCGATCGCGCGGTCCACGAAGGCCGCCAGGTCCGGGTGTTCGCGCAGCCGCCACAGCAGCAGGTCGATGTCCAGGCGGCGCGCGTCGTACCAGGGCCGGGCCGGCAGGCCGTGCGCCGCGGTGGCGGTCTCCGCCGCGTGCCGCAACCCCGCCGAGGCCGCCGCCCAGCCGCCCGCCACGCCCACGACCACGGCCGGCGGGGCGACGGCCCGCTCCAGCCCGGCCCGCTCCACCCCCGCCCGCAGCGCCGCCGCGACCCGGTCCGCCACCGCCGTGCGCTCCGATTCGGAACGGAGGGATACCAGGAGGGGCACCCGGCCCTCCACCGGGCGGACGCCCAGCAGCACCGGCACGCCGACCGACGCCAGCTCCTCCAGGACCGCGCGGGCCAGCACCGCCCAGTTGCCGGACGGGCCGAGGTCCGAGCCCAGCCGCATGACGACCGGGAGCAGGGGGCCGGGGCCCGGCTTGAATCCGAGGACGCGGGCCTGCGACGGGGCGTCCTCCGCGCTGATGCGGCCCTCGGCGAGGTCCGTCAGGAAGTCGCCCCGGCCGCGCGCCGCCAGCTCCTCCTCCTGGCGCGCCTGCATGAGGACCACGGCCAGCACCCCGGCCGTGCGCTCCGCCGCCATCCGGTGCACCGGCAGCAGCGGCGTCGTGACCCCGACCAGGACCACCCGGGCCCGTACCGAGCCCGTGCCGTGGCCCCCGCCCGGGACGTCGATCACCACCGTGTTCCCGGCCGGCTCGGCCTCGCGCTGGCCGCGCAGTCCCTCCCACACCTGGAGCGGGTCCGCGCCGGTGTCCACGGCCCCGCTGCCGGCCGCGTACAGCAGTGAGCCGTCGGGGGTCTCCAGGAAGACCGGGTTGCCCGTGAAGTCGGCCAGGATCCGCAGCACCTGCGGGATGCCCCCGCCGCCCAACAGGGCCTCGGTACATCGCCGGTGGACTTCCTCGGCGCGCTGGAGGAGGGCGTAGTGGTGGTTGACGATCTCGGTGTGCACCTCCTCCGTCACCGCCACGAACGGGACTTCCCGGTGGAGCTGGACGAGCGGCAGGCCGGCGGTGCGGGCCGTTTCCACGATGGTCGCGGGGAGCCGGGTGAAGCGCGGGCCGAGCTCGACGACCAGCGCGGCGATGCCCCGGTCGGCGAGGCGCCGTACGAAGGCGCGCTGTTCCGCCGGGCGGGTGCCGAGGCCGAGGCCCGTGGTCAGGAGGAGTTCGCCGCCTTTGAGGAGGGAGGCGATGTTCGGCACCTCGCCCGCGTGCACCCAGCGGACGGTGCGCCCCAGGCGGTCGGCGCAGGCGACCACCTCCGGCAGCCCGCTGCGCAGCCCCGGCAGCTCAAGTGCCCGCTGAACTGTGATTCCGCCCTGGTCGTCCATATCGCGGACGCTACCGGGCCGCGTGTTCCGGAGACATCACCTCGTGGTTACAAAGCCCGATCTGCCCCTCTTCCGGACCGACAACTCGTCTTCTCCGCAAGGAGATTATCGGACCGCGTGCCGATTGTGGTCTGCGTCACGCCGGTGGAGAGTGGCGGCCTCCCGACACAGGAAGAGGAGCCCATGAGCACACGCACGACCAGCGGGTCATCCCAGACGCCCGCGGCTCCACAGGTGCAGCGACTCAAGGCCAACTCGGTCGGCCTCGTCGGCGTCGTCTTCATGGCCGTCGCCACCGCCGCCCCCATCACGGCCATGACGGGCAACCTCCCCATCGCCGTCGGTTTCGGCAACGGAACCGGAGCCCCGGCCGGATACCTCTTCGCCACCCTCGTCCTGACCGTCTTCGCGGTCGGCTACGTGGCCATGGCCAAGCGGATCACCGCCGCGGGAGCCTTCTACGGATACATCTCCCACGGCCTCGGCCGCATCGCCGGCATGGCCTCCGGAATGCTCGCCGTCCTCGCCTACATCGTCTTCGAGGCCTCGATCGTCGGTGTCTTCTCCTACTTCGCGAAGACCACCGTCCACGACCAGCTGGGCGTCGACCTGCCCTGGATCGTCTACGCGGCCGCCATGCTGGCCGTCACCGCCGCCCTCGCGCACTTCGACATCAACCTCACCGCCAAGGCCCTCGGCGTGATGCTCATCGCCGAGATCGCCGTGCTCTTCGCGGTGGCCACCGCCGTGCTGATCGCGGGCGGCGGCCCGGAAGGGATCCCGCTCGAACCCGTCAACCCGAAGAACGCCTTCACCGGCACCTCCGCCGGCCTCGGCCTCTTCTTCGCCTTCTGGTCCTGGGTCGGATTCGAGTCCACCGCCATGTACGGCGAGGAGTCCCGCGACCCCAAGCGGGTCATCCCCAAGGCCACCCTCGTCTCCGTCGTCGGCGTCGGCCTCTTCTACATCTACGTCTCCTGGATGACCATCGCGGGCAACGGCCTCGCCAAGTCCGTCGAACTGTCCGCCTCCGCGAGCCCCCTCGACCTCTTCTTCGCCCCCACCCAGACCTTCATCGGCGCCTGGGCCGTCGACGCCTTCCAGTGGCTGCTGCTCACCGGCTCCTTCGCCTGCGGCATGGCCTTCCACCAGTGCGCCGCCCGCTACCTCTACGCCATCGGCCGCGAGGGCTTCCTCTCGCCGAAGCTCGGCCACACCCACGCCAAGCACGGCTCCCCGTACATCGCCTCGGTCGTGCAGACCGCCATCGCCACAGCGCTCGTCGCCGGCTTCTGGCTCACCGGCCAGGACCCGTACCTGCACCTGTACACGCTGCTCGCGATCCTCGGCACGATGGCGATCCTGATCGTCCAGACGCTGTGCTCCTTCGCCGTCATCGGCTACTTCCGCAAGAACCATCCCGAGGACCGGCACTGGTTCAAGACCTTCACCGCCCCGCTGCTCGGCGGCATCGGAATGACCGCCGTCGTGGTCCTGCTCGTCCTGAACATGGAGACCGCGGCCGGCACCGCCGCCGGATCGGTCTTCTTCAAGCTGATCCCATGGATCGTCGGCGCCGTCTTCCTCGGCGGGCTCGGCCTGGGCTTCTGGCTCAAGGCGAAGGCCCCCGCACGCTACGAGATCATCGGCCGGATCGTCCTGGAGGACGCGGCCGAGCGGCCCGCTGACGCCGAAGGCCAGCAGAACCTGACCGTCCTGCCCGGACAGGGCAATCCCTCGTCCACCGCCGCGAACCTCTGAGGAGCCCCGCCATGGCCCGTACGCCCCTCATGCACGCCCTGCGCCGGCTCGCCGCCGAGCACGCCGCGGCCGACCGCCTCGGCATGCCCGCCGCCGAGGTCCGCGGATCCACCCGCCGTGAACTCCTCGGCCGAGCCGCCGCCCTCGGCCTCGGCACCGCCCTCGCCGGATCCGCGGTCGGAGCCGCCCACGCCGCAGAGACCGCCCCCGAGAAGAAGCCCGTCGCCCCGGCCCGCGTCGCCGTCGTCGGCGCGGGCATCTCCGGACTGACCGCCGCCCTCACCCTCAAGGACGCGGGCGTCAACTGCACCTTGTACGAGGCCAACCCGAGCCGCGTCGGCGGCCGGATGTGGACCCAGCGCAGCCACTGGGCGTACGGACAGACCTCCGAGATCGGGGGCGAGCTGATCGACACCAGCCACAAGAAGATCCTGGAGCTCTGCCGCCGCTTCAACCTGCCCACCGAGGACTTCCTCGGCGGCGGCCCGAACGGGGCCGAGGAAGTCCTCTGGTTCAACGGGGAGTACTACTCCCGCACCCAGGCCGACGAGGACTTCAAGGCCGTCTACCAGGCCCTGCGCCGGGACCTCCAGGAGGCCGGAGAGGTCTCCTGGAACAGCAGCACGCCCGCCGGCACCGCCCTCGACAACATGACCCTGTACGAATGGATCGAGACCCGGATCCCCGGCGGCCACTCCTCGCAACTCGGCCGCTTCATCGACGTGGCCTACAACGTCGAGTACGGCGCCGACACCAACCAGCAGTCCGCGCTCGCCCTCGTCCTGCTGATGGGTTACCAGCCCAACCCGGGCAACTTCAACGTCTGGGGCCTGTCCAACGAGCGCTACCACATCACCGGCGGCAACGACCGGCTGCCGAACGCCATCGCCGCCGCCCTGCCCGCCGGTTCGATCGTGATGGGCCGCGAGCTGGTCGCCGTACGCGCCAACGCCGACGGCACCCAGACCCTCACCTTCAACGACTCCGGATCCACCCGCACCACCGTCGCCGACCACACCATCCTGTGCGTGCCGCTGCCGATCCTCCAGCGCATCGACACCTCGCAGGCCGGCTTCGACCCGCTCATGCGCAACCTGCTGCGCGACGCGCGCATGGGCTACTGCACCAAGCTCAACATGCAGTTCACCGCCCGCCCGTGGCGCGGCACCGGCCCCTGGCCGGGCGTCTCCGCGGGCGACTGCTTCACCGACTCCGAGGTCCAGCAGACCTGGGACACCACCAAGGTCCAGCCCGGCACCGGTGGCATCCTCCTCCAGTACGGCGGCGGCACCCTCGCCGGGTCGCTCACCCCCTCCAGCCCCTTCGCCACCGACGCCGACCCCTACGTACGCGTCCTCGCCGGCCGCATGCTGACCGGCATCGACGCCTTCTACCCGAGTACCAAGGCCGTCTGGACCGGCAAGGCCCAGCTCTCCGCCTGGCACCGCAACCCGTACTCGCTCGGCGCGTACTCGTACTGGCCCACCGGCTACCTGCACCGCTACGCCAAGTACGAGGGCACCGCGCAGGGCAACGTCCACATCGGCGGCGAGCACTGCAGCTACGACTTCCAGGGCTTCATGGAAGGCGGCGCCACCGAGGGCGAGCGGGCGGCGCGGGAGGTGATCGCCGCCCTGAGCTGACCCTCGGGCCCGAGCCTCAGGCCGGCCGGATGTTGTGGTTGAAGCGGAAGACGTTGTCCGGGTCGTACTGCCGCTTCAACGCCGCCAGCCGCTCCACGTTCTTCTCGCCGAGGCCCGCGACCACCCGGTCCGAGCCCTCGTCGCCCGTGAAGTTGAGATAGACCGCGCCGGTGCTCCACGGCAGGGCATCGGCGCGGACGTCCTTGACCCACTGGCGGCAGCGCTCGTCGTCTGCCTCGTCCTCCCAGACCCCGAACGGGTGCACCGCCCAGGGCGCGTCGCGGAAGGGCAGCGGGTAGTCGCCCGGCGCCTGCGCGATCGCACCGCCCTGCGGCCACACCACGTGCTGGGTGCCCGTCGGCACCGGCATCGAGTCGGCGCGGGCGCAGAACACGTCCACGAACGCGTCGGGCACACCCGTGAGGTACTCCGCCGACCAGTAGTTCCGCATCCCCGGCGGGTCGTCGAGCATGCACTGCAGCTCGGCGTAGGGGATGTCCATGACCATCTCCACCTCGTGCGGGATCTCCAGCACCGGGGCGGCGAGCTCGCGCAGCCCCTCCACCGGACCCGTGTACGTCACCAGCGCGCCGCACAGCAGCAGCCCCACCAGGTGCGGAGGCACGAACTCCTCGGGCGGCCCGGTCAGGTAGATCACCCCGCCGCCCACGTCGGACGGTCCCGCCTCGATGACGTCCCGGAACGCCCGGACCACCTCGGGCCCGCGCTCCGGCAGGAACAGCAGGAACGCGATCGACATGTGGGGCAGCTCGTGCAGCCGCAGGGTCAGCGAGGTCGCGATGCCGAAGTTCCCGCCGCCGCCGTGCAGCCCCCAGAACAGCTCCGGATGGTCCTTGGCGGTCGCGTGGACCAGCTCGCCGTCGGCGGTGACCAGCTCCGCGCCCAACAGGTTGTCGGCCGCCAGACCGAACTTCCGGTCCAGCCAGCCGGTGCCGCCGCCCAGTACGAAGCCGCCGACCCCCGTGGTGGAGACCCGGCCGCCCGTGGTCGCCAGCCCGAACGGCTCGCAGGCCCGGTCCAGGTGGCTCATCGTGGCCCCGCCGCCGACGTGCGCCGCCCGGGCCGCCGGATGGACCGTCACCTCGTGCATCCGCCGCAGGTCCACGACCAGCCCGCCGTCGTTCAGCGCCATGCCGGCCACGCTGTGCCCGCCGCCGCGCACCGCGATCTTCAGGTCGAGATCCCTGGCGAACCGCACGGCCGTCACGACGTCCGCGGCGCTCTCGCACTGCGCGATCACGGCGGGCCTGCGGTCGATCATGGCGTTGAAGACGGTGCGGGCCTCGTCGTACCCCGGATCGTCCTGGGTGAGCACGTCGCCGGACAGGTCCTCGCGGAGCGCGGCCAGGGCCGCCCCCGCCTTCGAGAGGGGAGCCATGGCTGCCCCCTTCCTTCCCCGGAGGGCGGGCATGGGACCTTTCCAGCGTAGGCGGGGGCGATCACCCCGGCACGGCGAGAAACCCGCCGGCCCGGGCGCGGCGAACCCCGGCCCGGGCTCCGGTCACGGCATCAGCCGCCGTACGCCCCGCTCGCGGTCAGGCGCAGCGCGGTGTCGATCAGCGGAACGTGGCTGAAGGCCTGCGGGAAGTTCCCCACCTGCCGCTGGAGCCGCGGGTCCCACTCCTCCGCCAGCAGACCCAGGTCGTTGCGGAGCGACAGCAGCTTCTCGAAGAGCCGGCGCGCCTCGTCCACCCGCCCGATCATCGCCAGGTCGTCGGCCATCCAGAACGAGCACGCCAGGAAGGCCCCTTCGTCGCCCTCCAGGCCGTCCACGCCGGCCTCCTCGCCCGCCGTCGGGTAGCGCAGGATGAAACCGTCGGGCGTCGACAGCTCGCGCTGGATCGCCTCGATGGTCCCGATCACCCGCTTGTCGTCCGGCGGCAGGAAGCCCATCTGCGGGATCAGCAGCAGCGAGGCGTCCAGCTCCTGCGAGCCGTACGACTGGGTGAAGGTGTTGCGCTCCTTGTCGTAGCCCTTCTCGCAGACGTCCTGGTGGATCTCGTCGCGGAGCTCGCGCCAGCGCTCCAGCGGGCCGTCCGCGTCCCCGCTCTCGATCAGCTTGATCGTGCGGTCCACGGCCACCCAGGCCATCACCTTCGAGTGCACGAAGTGGCGGCGCGGGCCGCGCACCTCCCAGATGCCCTCGTCCGGCTGGTCCCAGTGGGTCTCCAGGTAGCGGATCAGCTTCAGCTGGAGCAGCGAGGCGTAGTCGCTGCGCGCCAGTCCGGTCATGTGGCCCAGGTGCAGGGCCTCGGTGACCTCGCCGTACACGTCGAGCTGGAGCTGCCCGGCGGCGCCGTTGCCGACGCGGACCGGGCGCGAGTTCTCGTAGCCCGGCAGCCAGTCCAGCTCGGTCTCGCCGAGCTCCCGCTCACCCGCGATCCCGTACATGATCTGCAGGTTCTCCGGGTCTCCGGCGACCGCGCGCAGCAGCCACTCGCGCCAGGCGCGGGCCTCCTCGCGGTAGCCGGTGCGCAGCAGCGAGGAGAGGGTGATGGCCGCGTCGCGCAGCCAGGTGTAGCGGTAGTCCCAGTTGCGGACGCCGCCGATCTCCTCCGGCAGGGAGGTCGTCGGCGCGGCCACGATGCCGCCCGTGGGCCCGTACGTGAGGGCCTTGAGGGTGATCAGGGAACGGACCACGGCCTCCCGGTAGGGCCCGTGGTACGTGCACTGGTCGACCCAGTCCCGCCAGAACTCGACGGTCGACTCCAGCGCCGCCCCCGCGTCCGGGAGCTCCGGCGCGCCCTTGTGCGAGGGCTGCCAGCTGATGCTGAACGCCATCCGCTCGCCGGGCCGGACCGTGAAGTCGGAGTACGTCGTCAGGTCCTTGCCGTACGTCTGCGTGTCGGTGTCCAGCCAGACCGAGTCCGGTCCGGCGACGGCCACGGTGCGCCCGTCGACCTTGTGCACCCAGGGCACGACCCGCCCGTAACTGAAACGCATGCGCAGCGCGGAGCGCATCGGGACGCGCCCGGTGACCCCCTCGACGATGCGGATCAGCTGGGGCGCGTGGTCCTCGCGGGGCGGCATGAAGTCGGTCACCCGGACCGTGCCGCGCGGCGTGTCCCACTCCGACTCCAGGACGAGCGACTCACCGCGGTAGCGGCGGCGGGTGGCCCGCGGGGCCTCGGCGCCGGCCGGTACGGCCGGGCCGATCCGCCAGAAGCCGTGATCCTCGGTGCCGAGAATGCTCGCGAACACGGCGTGGGAGTCGAAACGTGGCAGGCACAGCCAATCCACTGCCCCGTCCCGACAGACCAGCGCCGCGGTCTGCATGTCCCCGATCAGTGCGTAATCCTCGATGCGCCCGGACACGTTGCATCTCCAGTCGAACGGCCACGTCCGCCCCGAAGGGCGCTTGCATTGCGCGGTTGCGCGGTCTCCTGTGTGCAGGGATCCCCGCATTGAGCCCATGATTCCGCATAGCGGCTCGGTTAGGCCGTCTGACGGACTGCTCGGCGGCGATGTTGTGCGATATCCGAGCAGGATATGACGGCACCCTAGTGATCCCCTTAAGCGCCCGAAGAATGGCGCTCGGCCAAACGGGTGAGCTGCGGATTCGTCCTCGGACGTCTTCCCGGGAAGCGTCCGGACCGCGTGGCCGGAGGCGGACCGCCCACGGCGCTGATAGGCTGGTACCCCGTGGACCGGTGGTCTGCCTGTGCGAATCAGGAGCCCCGAAACCGCAGCTTCGGCGCCCCCTGAGACCCCTCCGGATCGACGGTGGCCGGCGCCGGACGCACCTCACTTCGCGACCACGGGAGCCCCCTCTTGGCGATGCCGCCCAAATCCATGACGACCAAGCACATCTTCGTCACCGGGGGTGTCGCTTCGTCCCTCGGCAAGGGCCTGACGGCCTCCAGCCTGGGTGCGCTGCTGAAGGCGCGCGGTCTTCGGGTCACGATGCAGAAGCTCGACCCGTACCTGAACGTCGACCCGGGCACGATGAACCCGTTCCAGCACGGCGAGGTGTTCGTCACCAACGACGGCGCCGAGACCGACCTGGACATCGGCCACTACGAGCGCTTCCTCGACGTGGACCTCGACGGCTCGGCCAACGTGACGACCGGCCAGGTCTACTCGACGGTCATCGCCAAGGAGCGGCGCGGCGAGTACCTCGGTGACACCGTGCAGGTCATCCCGCACATCACCAACGAGATCAAGCACCGCATCCGCCGCATGGCGACCGAGGACGTCGACGTCGTCATCACCGAGGTCGGCGGCACCGTCGGCGACATCGAGTCGCTGCCGTTCCTGGAGACCGTCCGCCAGGTCCGCCACGAGGTCGGCCGCGACAACGTCTTCGTCGTGCACATCTCGCTGCTGCCCTACATCGGCCCCTCCGGCGAGCTGAAGACCAAGCCGACCCAGCACTCCGTCGCCGCCCTGCGCAACATCGGCATCCAGCCCGACGCGATCGTGCTGCGCGCCGACCGCGACGTCCCCACCTCCATCAAGCGCAAGATCTCGCTGATGTGCGACGTGGACGAGGCGGCCGTGGTCGCGGCGATCGACGCCAAGTCGATCTACGACATCCCGAAGGTCCTGCACACCGAGGGCCTCGACGCCTACGTCGTGCGCAAGCTCGACCTGCCCTTCCGCGACGTCGACTGGACGGTGTGGGAGGACCTGCTGGACCGCGTCCACAACCCCGACCACGAGGTCAAGGTCGCGCTCGTCGGCAAGTACATCGACCTGCCCGACGCCTACCTGTCGGTGACCGAGGCGCTGCGCGCCGGCGGCTTCGCCAACAAGGCCCGCGTCCAGATCAAGTGGGTCACCTCCGACGACTGCAAGACCCCGGCGGGCGCCGCCGAGGTCCTCGGCGACGTGGACGCGATCTGCGTGCCCGGCGGCTTCGGCGACCGCGGTGTCAACGGCAAGGTGGGCGCGATCACCTACGCCCGCGAGAACAAGATCCCGCTGCTCGGCCTGTGCCTGGGTCTGCAGTGCGTGGTCATCGAGGCGGCGCGGAACCTGGCGGGCATCGAGGACGCGAACTCCACCGAGTTCGACGCCTCCACCGCCAACCCGGTCATCTCCACGATGGAGGAGCAGCTGGCCTTCGTCGAGGGCGCGGGCGACCTGGGCGGCACCATGCGCCTGGGCATGTACCCGGCGAAGCTCGCCGAGGGTTCCATCGTGCGCGAGGTCTACGGCGACCAGGCGTACGTGGACGAGCGCCACCGCCACCGCTACGAGGTCAACAACGCCTACCGCGGCGAGCTGGAGAAGAAGGCGGGCATCGTCTTCTCCGGCACCTCCCCGGACAACAAGCTCGTCGAGTACGTCGAGTACCCGCGCGAGGTGCACCCCTACCTGGTGGCCACCCAGGCCCACCCGGAGCTGCGCTCGCGCCCGACCCGCCCCCACCCGCTGTTCGCGGGCCTGGTCAAGGCGGCCGTGGAGCGCCAGCAGTCGGCGAAGTGAGTCTGCCGACCGCATAACGTAGACAGCCGGGGTACGGATCTTCCGTACCCCGGCTGTCGCGCGTTGTGGAGGGCTGCGGGGAATGAAGATCAAGGACACGGCGGAATCCTGGGAGACGCTGTCGACGCGGCGGCCGTTCCAGGGAGCCAAGACGGCCGTCGACTCCGACGAGGTGCGGATGCCGGACGGCTCGGTGGCCCGCCGCGACTACCAGGTGCACCCCGGATCGGTCTGCGTGCTCGCCCTCGACGAGGACGGGCGCGTGCTCGTCCTGAGCCAGTACCGGCACCCGGTGCGGCGGCGACTGTGGGAGCTGCCGGCCGGGCTGCTCGACGTACAGGGGGAGAACCCGCTGCACGGGGCGCAGCGCGAGCTCCACGAGGAAGCCCACGTCAAGGCGGGGGACTGGCGGGTGCTCGCCGACTTCTACGCCTCCCCGGGCGGCTCCGACGAGGCCATCCGGATCTTCCTGGCGCGGGACGTCTCCGAGGCGGAGGGGGAGCGGTACGCGGAGACCGGGTCGGAGGAGGCCGACATGGAGGTGACCTGGGTCCCGCTGGCCGACCTGGTCCGGGGCGTGCTGGCGGGCGAGCTGGGCAATCCGGGGCTGGTGACGGGTGTCCTGGCCCTCTCCGCCGCGCTCGCCGCCGGAAGCGGCCTGGACGCCCTCCGCCCGGCCGACGCCCCTTGGCCGGCCCGCCCGTACGAGGCGTAGCCCGCCGTCCGTCTGCGCCGCCGCTGCCGGGGCGCGGACGCTGAGCATGCCGGGCGCGGCGCCGTTGCCGGGGGCGCCGCCCCCGGACCCCCGGTCCTCAAACGCCGGACGGGCTGAATTTGCCTCCGGCGGCGCCGGCGGGGCTATCCAGCCCCGCCGGCGTTTGAGGCGCCGGTAGGGGACGGCTCCGCGCAGCGGCACGCACCCGCCCGGCGGCACGCACCCGGCCCGCCATGAGGCAGCCGCCACCGGCATGCGGCCCCGGGCACGGGCTCGTGGCGCGGCCGCGCGAAGGCCCGGGCCGCGAAAAGAAGAACATCGGCTGATCCGATCAGGCGATATGACCGCCGCGCTCCACACGAGTCGTCGCTCTGCGTGAACTACGCTCGTGATCCCCGAAGCCAGGGGCAGGGAGAGGAGCGGATCCGTGGCGGATTTCGTCGGGCGGCGGCGTGAGCTCAAGGAGCTGCGCGAGGACATCGCACGGACCGGGCTCGACACCCTCTCCGGCCGGAAGGCGAAGGCCCCCCGCGCCCGGGTGCTGCTCGTCGCCGGGCGCCCCGGATCCGGGCGGACGGCCCTCGCCGAGGCGTTCGTGCGCGAGATCGCCGAGGAGTACCCCGACGGGGTGCTCCGGACCCGGCTCACCGCGCCCGGAGGCGAGACCGTGGCCACCGAGCGGGCCGTACGGGGCCTGCTGGAGGCGCTGGGCCACCGTACTCCGCCCGGCGCCGGGGAGGACGAGCTCAGCTCGGCCCTGCGCACCGCGCTCGACGGTCGCCGCGCGATCATCCTGGTCGACGACGCCGCCGACCCGCACCAGGTCGACGCCCTGCTCCCGGACACCCCCGAGTGCCTCGTCGTCGTCACCGCGGAGGGGCCGCTCACCGGCATCCCCGACGTGCGGCCCTGCACCCTCGGCGGGCTCGACACGCCCTCCGCCGTGCGGATGCTCGTGCACCGCATCGGCGACACCCGGGTCACCGCCGACCCCCGCGCCGCCGAATCCCTCGCCGAGGAGTGCGGGGGCCAGCCCGCCGCGCTCGTCCTCGTCGGCGGCTGGCTCGCCGCGCACCCCAAGGCCTCCGTCGCCGACGTGGCCAAGCAGCTCCACGACATGCCGGCCGGCACGGGCGGTCCGCTCGCCCGGTGCTTCCGCCTCGTCTACGAGACCCTGCCGCAGCCCGCCCAGCGGACCCTGCGGCTGCTGCCCCTGGCCCCCGCCGGGATCGTCGACTCGCACACCGCCTCCGCCCTCGCCGGATGCTCCGTCGCCGCGGCCCAGTCGACGCTCGACGACTTCGCGGCGCTGGGCCTCGTACACCCCGCCCACGACGGACTGTTCCTCCTGCCCGGCTCCCTCGCGCCGCTGCTCCAGGCCCTGCTGGAGGGCAAGGAGCGCCCGGCGGAGGTCCAGCTGGCCCGGGCCCGGATGCTGGAGCGGACCGTACGGCTGCTGCACTCCTGCCGGGCCATGGCCGCATCCGGCGAGGCCGGAATGGACGACGGGCTGCGGGAGGTGCTGGAAGGACTGCCGCGCGCGCTGCGCTTCCCCGACCGGCGGGCCGCCGCCACCTGGCTGGACACCCGGTTGCCCGCGCTGTCGGCCGCCGCGTCCCTGGCGGTGGCCGACGGGGAGCTGGACACGCTGGCCCGGCGGCTGGTCGCGGGCCTCGTACGGGCCCTCGCGGAGCACCGCGGGACCGCCGAGGCCGCTCCCGAGCTGTACGGGCTGCACCGCCTGGTCCTGGACGTGGCGGAGCGCCGCGGCCTGCACCGGGAGCAGGCCGCCGCCCTGCTGAACCTGGCCGACCTGGACGCCGAGACCGGCCGGACCCGGGAGGCACTGGAGCGCTACCGGGCCGCCCTGGACGCCGGAAAGGCGGCGAACGACCCGTACGCGACCGGCCGCGCGATGGAATCCGTAGGCGGTGCCTATCAGGAGCTGGCGGACTGGCACCGGGCCTCCGACTGGTTCGGCCGGGCCCTGTCCCAGGCCCTCGCGCGGGGGGAGCGGGCGGACGAGGCGCGGCTGTACGGGCGGCTCGGGAACGTGCACACCTACGCGGGCCGCTACGGGGAGGCGCTGCGCAGCTGGCGGGCGGCCGCGGCCGGGTACCGGAAGCTGGCCGATGTGCCCGGCCAGGCAAAGGCGTTGAGCGAGATGGCGCGGGTCCAGGAGTACGCCGGGAGGCCGGAGGAATCGCTGCACACCTGCCGCGAGGCGGTGGAGCTGGCGCGCCGTGCCGGTGACCAGCGGCTCCAGGCCGCGCTGCAGGTCCGACTGGCCGACACGCTGGACAGGCTGGGCGACCCGGCAGCCGCCAGGCTGCACCGGTCCGCAGCCGACAGATTGCTGGGTGACGACCCCGCAGCCTGCGAAATCCGCAGTGGATCCGACTGAGATTATTTGTTTGCAAGGCTAGACACGCGACAATCCTTCAATAAACTGGGTTCACCACGTCATCCGTGGTGCATCCCGTTGCGCGTTCTTGTGGGCGGGTATGTATGGAAGTGCCCCGTTCAATCCCCCTGAGTCAAGGACCGTGATCGACGATGAAGGTCGGCATCCCCCGCGAGGTCAAGAACAACGAGTTCCGCGTGGCCATCACCCCCGCCGGTGTCCACGAGCTCGTCCGTAACGGCCACCAGGTCTTCATCGAGCAGAACGCCGGTGTCGGCTCCTCGATCACCGACGCCGAGTACGTCGCCGCCGGCGCCGAGATCCTCGGTACCGCCGACGAGGTCTGGGCCATCGCCGACCTGCTGCTGAAGGTCAAGGAGCCCATCGCTGAGGAGTACCACCGCCTCCGCAAGGACCAGACCCTCTTCACGTACCTGCACCTGGCGGCCTCCCGCGAGTGCACGGACGCCCTGCTGGAGTCCGGCACCACCGCCATCGCCTACGAGACGGTGGAGACGGCCAACCGCGCCCTCCCGCTGCTCGCCCCGATGTCCGAGGTCGCGGGCCGCCTGGCCCCGCAGGTCGGCGCCTACCACCTGATGCGCTCGGTCGGCGGCCGCGGTGTCCTGCCCGGCGGCGTGCCCGGCACCCACGCCGGCGAGTGCGTGGTCATCGGTGGCGGCGTCTCCGGCTGGAACGCCGTGCAGATCGCCGTCGGCATGGGCTTCCACGTGACCCTGCTCGACCGCGACATCAACAAGCTCCGCGAGGCCGACAAGATCTTCGGTACGAAGATCAAGACGATCGTCTCCAACGCCTTCGAGCTGGAGAAGGCCGTCGTCGAGGCCGACCTCGTCATCGGCGCCGTGCTGATCCCGGGTGCGAAGGCCCCGAAGCTGGTCACCAACGAGCTCGTCGCCAAGATGAAGCCCGGAAGTGTCCTTGTCGACATTGCGATCGACCAGGGTGGCTGCTTCGAGGACTCCCGCGCGACCACCCACGCCGAGCCGACCTTCCAGGTCCACAACTCGGTCTTCTACTGCGTCGCCAACATGCCGGGCGCGGTGCCGAACACCTCCACCTACGCGCTGACCAACGCCACGCTGCCCTACATCGTGCAGCTCGCGAACCTCGGCTGGGTCGAGGCGCTGCGTCGTGACCCGGCGCTCGCGCTGGGCCTCAACACCCATGACGGACAGGTCGTTTACCGCGAGGTCGCCGAGGCCCACGGTCTCGAGACCCTCGAGCTGAGCACGCTGCTCGGCTGAACCGTCAACGACTGACGTCAATCTCACGTATCCGGCCGGACCTTGCCCCCAAGGTCCGGCCGGACGCGTTTGCGAGGAACCCGGGAACCCGGCTCAACTCGCCTCGAACGTAACCCTTTAACCCTTTCGCACACCCGCGAAACTTCGCGGCGACAGTCCGTGCGCCCTTGACAGAGTGGTGTTCGGTTGCCGACACATCGTGCCGGGTCCGACGGATTGTGTTGCCGCTGAGCGGTGACACGCCATAGAGTCGCCAACCGTCGGCATGGTGCCACGCTGACCTATCGATAAGTGTCCTGGTCACGTCCGAGGAGGTAAGACGACTTGTGAATGAGTCGACATTTGCTCCTGGGGGTGGTCGAGCGGGTATGCCCGCGCGGGGCGAAAGCCCTGCCGGGCTCGAGGCTGTCGGCTCCGTCGCAGTACGCACCTTCGCAAACCACCAGCACCTGACGACGCCCCAAAAGAGCATGGACGGCCTAGACGTGAACTCCACGGCCGGCGACCACGGTGGCGATACGCCCATTGGTTTCGCCGACTACGACCAGGTGCCCGAGGGGCACTTCTACGACCCCGACGCGGAGTACGAGCCGGACCCCGAGTACGCGGCCACCCTCGCCCCCGACGCTGCCCGCCAGCGCCGTGAGCGGATCGGCCCGACCGGACGCCCGCTGCCGTACTTCCCCATCCCGGGTCCGCTGACCGACCACGGTCCGGCGAAGATCATCGCGATGTGCAACCAGAAGGGCGGCGTGGGCAAGACCACGTCGACCATCAACCTGGGTGCTGCGCTCGCCGAGTACGGACGCCGTGTGCTGCTGGTCGACTTCGACCCGCAGGGCGCGCTGTCGGTGGGCCTCGGCGTGAACCCGATGGAACTCGACCTGACGGTCTACAACCTGCTCATGGAGCGGGGCATGTCGGCCGACGAGGTGCTGCTCAAGACGGCGGTCCCCAACATGGACCTGCTGCCGAGCAACATCGACCTGTCCGCTGCGGAAGTGCAGTTGGTCAGCGAGGTCGCGCGCGAGTCGACCCTCCAGCGGGCCCTGAAGCCCCTGATGGCCGACTACGACTACATCGTGATCGACTGTCAGCCCTCGCTCGGTCTGCTGACCGTGAACGCCCTGACGGCGGCTCACAAGGTCATCGTGCCGCTGGAGTGCGAGTTCTTCGCACTCCGTGGTGTGGCGCTGCTGACCGAGACCATCGAGAAGGTGCAGGAGCGGCTCAACCCGGAGCTGGAGCTCGACGGCATCCTCGCCACGATGTACGACTCCCGTACGGTGCACAGCCGCGAGGTGCTGGCGCGCGTGGTCGAGGCCTTCGACGACCACGTCTACCACACGGTCATCGGCCGGACGGTGCGCTTCCCGGAGACCACGGTCGCCGGCGAGCCGATCACCACGTACGCCTCCAACTCCGTCGGCGCCGCCGCCTATCGCCAGCTGGCCAGGGAGGTGCTCGCCCGGTGTCACGCCGAGTGAGTCTGCCCGGAGCCGACGAACTGTTCCGCACGACAGGGGGGATGGCCCTCCAGTCGTCCTCGCCGAGGCGAGGGGCCGACGAGTCGTCGGGAGCGGCGGGCGAACACTCGGCCGCTTCGGCGGAGGGCGGCTCGTCGGGAGAGGGCCGCAGCCGGGAGGCTGAGGCCGGTACGGAGCCCGTCGTGGGCGCACCGCGGCGGTCGCAGGAAGGTTCTGTCAGCGGGACCGGCCCCGTGGGGGCCACGACCGCCGGCCGCGGCAAGGGCCAGGGCCGGGGCGCGAACCGGCGGCCCAGTGGGCGGGAGCGGCACGACGAGAAGATCACGGTCTACGTCTCCGCCGAGGAGCTGATGGACCTGGAGCACGCCCGACTGGTGCTCCGCGGGGAGCACGGCCTGGCGGTGGACCGCGGGCGCATCGTCCGCGAGGCGGTCGCCGTGGTCCTGGCGGACCTCGAATCCCGTGGCGACGCGAGCATCCTGGTCCGCCGCCTCCGGGGCCGCTGACCAGCCTGCGGCCCGCACACCCGGCGCCCCGGCTTCTGGGCCCCGGCCCGTGGGGCGGGCTGCGGCCGTCTGAACGTTCCCGGGCTCCGGCCCACCGGAAGGCCCGGCACCCCTGAGGTGCCGGGCCTTCCGGCCGTCCTGGGTGCCCCCCAGTTCCTCCGGCGGGCACAACCCAGCCCCTCCGGCGTTTGAGGAGCGGGGTCTGGGGCGGAGCCCCAGGAAACCCGGCTCCGCCGGGCAGGGGGGGGGGGGGGGGGGCGGGGGGCGGGCGCGCCGGGGGGGGGGGGGGGGGGGGGGGGGGGGGGGGGGGGGGGGGGGGGGGGGGGGACG
>NZ_JBIAUK010000008.1:30638-248962 GCF_042892775.1 Streptomyces sp. NPDC001717
TCCGGGCGCGCCGGCGGGGGGGGTGGCCCCCCCCCCCCCCCAACCCCCGCCCCCGGGGCCCCCGGCCCCCGCCCGGACCCGCTCCTCAAACGCCGGAGGGGCTGGATGTGCCCGCCCGGAGGGGCTGGATGTGCGCGCCCGGAAGGGCTGGACGTGTCTGCTCGGAGGGGCCGGATGTGTCCGCCCGGAGGGGCCGGGTCGTGCCCGCCGCAGGGGTGGGGGCGGGCCCAGCGGGGGCGTGACCGCCGGGAGGGTGGGTGGTGGGGCCGGAGTGGGCCGGTGGGGCCGGAGTGCGGCTAGGGCTCGGCGTGGCCGGGGTCGCGGCGCCGGGGCGGGATCGGGTTGCCGACTAGGCTGCTCGTGGCCGCGGGGGTGCACCCCGCCGGGCCGTACGTCGTTCACCCGCACCCCCCCTGGACCCCGATGCCCCTCCCCGCCGAACCCGGCCGTCCGACCCGCCGTGCGCTGGGCCGGGGGCCCGGTGTGCCGGGAGGGGGCCAGGAGGCCCCTGAAGGGGGCACTGAGCGCCCTGCACCGGCCGCAGGGGCGGCGGAGCCGCAGCGCGCGCCCGAGGCCCCGGAGGGGCACGAGGCTCCGCCGGCGGGTGAAGAGGGTCCTTCGGTGCCCCGGGGCGGGCCGGACGTCCGTGACGGCGAGGCCCCGGCCGGGCGCGTCGAGGAGCCCGTCCACCCCGTGGAGGCGCGCGCCGCGGCGCCGTCCGACGGTTCGGCTCCCGTGGAGGCTGCCGACCGGGAGTCGGGGGCCGGGGAGCTTGCCGGGGAGCCCGCAGCGGGCGACGGGCGGTTCACGTTGCGGCTCGACAACTTCGAAGGGCCGTTCGATCTGCTGCTCCAGTTGATCTCCCGGCACAAGCTCGACGTCACCGAGGTCGCACTGTCCCGGGTCACCGACGAGTTCATGGCCCACATCCGGGCCATGGGTCCCGACTGGGACCTCGACCAGACCACCGAGTTCCTCGTCGTCGCCGCCACCCTCCTCGACCTCAAGGCCGCCCGGCTGCTGCCGGTCGCCGAGGTGGAGGACGAGGCCGACCTCGCCCTGCTGGAGGCGCGGGACCTGCTCTTCGCCCGGCTGCTCCAGTACCGGGCGTACAAGAGGATCGCCGAGATCTTCGAGGACCGGGCCGAGGCCGAGGGCAAGCGGTACCCCAGGACCGTCGGACTGGAGGCCCACCACGCCGACCTGCTCCCCGAGGTCGTCATCGGCATCGGCGCGGACGGGTTCGCCCGGCTCGCGGTCAAGGCCATGCAGCCCAAGGCCAGGCCGCAGGTCTACGTCGACCACATCCACGCCCCGCTCGTCAGCGTGCGCGAGCAGGCCGGGCTCGTGGTGCGGATGCTGAAGGCGCGCGGCGAGGCCACCTTCCAGGAGCTCACCGAGGACACCGACGACACCCTCACCGTCGTCGCCCGCTTCCTGGCCCTCCTGGAGCTCTACCGGGAGAAGGCGGTGGTCCTCGACCAGGAGGAGGCCCTGAACACCCTCACCGTGCGCTGGAGCGGCGGGGACGGCGACGGCGTGCCGGCCGTGACCGACGAGTTCGACCGGATCATCGTGGAGGCGAAGGATTGAGCAGCGAGACGAGTGCCGTGGCGGGGCTGGAGCTGAAGCCGGCCCTGGAGGCCGTCCTCATGGTCGTGGACGAGCCCGCGACCGAGGCGCACCTCGCCAAGGTGCTGGAGCGCACCCCGCGCGAGGTGGCCGACGCCCTGCGCGAGCTCGCCGACGAGTACGCGGCGGCGCGGCGCGGCTTCGAACTGCGCCTCGTGGCCGGCGGGTGGCGGTTCTACAGCCGGGCGGAGTACGCGCCGGCCGTCGAGGGCTTCGTACTGGACGGTCAGACGGCCCGGCTCACCCAGGCGGCCCTGGAGACCCTCGCGGTCGTCGCGTACCGCCAGCCGGTGAGCCGGTCGCGGGTCTCGGCGGTCCGCGGAGTCAACTGCGACGGCGTCATGCGGACCCTCCTCCAGCGCGGTCTCGTGGAGGAGGCGGGCACGGAACCCGAAACAGGTGCGATCCTGTACAGGACGACGAACTACTTTCTGGAGCGGATGGGCCTGCGCGGCCTGGACGAGCTCCCGGAGCTCGCGCCCTTCCTCCCCGAGGCGGAGGCGATCGAAGCCGAGACGCAAGAAGGTGTGCCGTCGTTCGATCCGGACGCACCGGACACCGATGAAGACGACGACAAGACGACGGACATTTGATGCGAAGCAGCGGCAACGGCAACGGTGGCGGCAACAGGAACAGCGGCGGCGGCGCCGGAGGCGGGCGCGGCAACTCCCGCGGCGGCTCCTCCGGCGGCGGTGGTTTCCGCGGGAGCGGCTCCGGCGGTGGCAGCCGCGGCGGGAGCTCCGGCGGGTCCCGTGGCGGCTCCTCCGGCGGCTACCGCGGTGGCGGCTCGGGCGGTTCCCGCGGCGGCTACCAGGGCGGTGGCGGCTACCAGGGCGGCGGCTCCGACTCGCGCGACCGCGACCAGCCGGCCCCCCGCATCCGCAACCCCCGCCCCGAGGAGCGCCGCTACGACGTGGGCCCCGAGGGCGAGCGCAGCGGTCGCAGCGGCCCCAAGGCCGGCGGCGGCGGCGCCCGTGGTGCGGCCGCGCGCGGCGGTGCCAAGGGCGGCCCCCGCACCGGTTCCAAGACCCCCGGCATCGGCGGGGCCGGCGGCCCGCGCAGCGGTCCCGGCAGCCGCAGCGGCAAGGCGCGCCCCCGCGAGCTGGACGCGCGCATCGAGGAGCGCGTGCGCGACCGGTACGCCGACAAGCCCGTGATCAAGACCCCGAAGACCTTCCCGGGTGCCGAGGAGGAGGGCGAGCGCCTGCAGAAGGTCCTCGCCCGCGCCGGCATGGGTTCGCGCCGCGCCTGCGAGGAGCTCATCGAGCAGGCCCGCGTCGAGGTCAACGGCGAGATCGTGCTGGAGCAGGGCAAGCGCGTCCAGCCGAAGGACGAGATCAAGGTGGACGGCCTGACCGTCGCCACCCAGTCGTACCTGTTCTTCGCGCTGAACAAGCCGGCCGGTGTCGTCTCCACGATGGAGGACCCGGACGGCCGCCAGTGCCTCGGCGACTACGTCACCAACCGTGAGACGCGTCTCTTCCACGTCGGCCGGCTCGACACCGAGACCGAGGGCATCATCCTGCTCACCAACCACGGCGAGCTGGCCCACCGCCTGACGCACCCGAAGTACGGCGTGCAGAAGACGTACGTGGCCGCGATCACCGGCAACCTGCCGCGTGACATCGGCAAGCGCCTCAAGGACGGCATCGAGCTGGAGGACGGCTGGGCCCGGGCCGACAACTTCCGCGTCGTCGACCAGGTCGGCAAGAACTACCTGGTCGAGGTGACCCTCCACGAGGGCCGCAAGCACATCGTCCGCCGCATGCTGTCGGAGGCCGGCTTCCCGGTCGACAAGCTCGTCCGGACCTCCTTCGGGCCGATCGAGCTCGGCGACCAGAAGTCCGGCTGGCTGCGCCGACTGACCAACACCGAGGTCGGCATGCTGATGCGCGAGGTCGGTCTGTAGTCCCGCCCCGTTCCGAAAGATCCTGAAAAGCCCGCGGTGCCTTCGGCGCCGCGGGCTTTTCCCTTGTCCGAGACCACCTTCCCTGTTTATAGTCAACCTGACTATAAAAGGAGTAAGGGGTCGTCATGAGCTGGACCATGAGTTGGACCGAGGTACTCGGATTCGCCACTGGTGCCCTGTGCGTCTGGCTCGTCGCCCGCCAGCACGTCGCCAACTGGCCCATCGGCATCGCCAACAACGTCTTCTTCATCGTCCTGTTCGCCCAGGCCGGCCTCTACGCCGACGCCGGGTTGCAGGTCGTCTTCATCGCCCTCGCCGCGTACGGCTGGTGGTCCTGGACCCACGGGGGTGGACCAGGAACCGCGCAGGCCCTGCCGGTGCGCCGCACCACGCGCGCCGAATGGCTCTGGCTGGCCGCGGCGGGGGCGGTGGGGGTCCTCGCCCTCACGCTCCTGCTGAGCCGGGTCACGGACTCCACCGTGCCCTTCTGGGACGCCCTGACCACCGGGCTCTCGCTCGCGGCCACCTACGGCCAGTGCCGCAAGCTCGTCGAGTCCTGGTGGCTGTGGATCGCCGCAGACCTCGTGTACATCCCGCTCTACGCCTACAAGGGGCTCTACCTCACCGCGGTCCTCTACGTCGGCTTCCTCGCGCTGTGCGTGGCCGGCCTGGCCGGCTGGCGGCGGGACCTCCCCGCACGGGAGAACCGCACGGCCCTGGGAGCGACGGCATGAGGCGCCACGCGCACGGCCTCGTGCTCGGCAAGTTCTACCCGCCGCACGCCGGCCACCACCACCTGGTGCGCACCGCCCAGGACCGCTGCGACCGGCTGACCGTGCTCGTCTGCGCGGCCTCCGTGGAGTCCGTACCGCTCGCCGACCGGGTCGCCTGGATGCGCGAGGAACACCCCGGCGCGGACGTCGTCGGCGCCGTCGACGACATCCCCGTCGACCTGACGGACCCGGCGGTCTGGGAGGCGCACATGGCGATCTTCCGGGAAGCGGTCGGCCGGCCCGTCGACGCCGTCTTCACCTCGGAGGAGTACGGGACCGAGCTCGCGCGGCGGTTCGGTGCCGAGGAGGTCTGCGTGGACCCGGCCCGGACCCTCTTCCCGGTCTCGGGGACGGCCGTACGCGCCGATCCGGCGGGCTGCTGGGACTTCCTGGGGCCGGCCGTACGGGCCTCCCTGGCCCGGCGGGTCGTCGTACTGGGCGCCGAGTCCACCGGCACGACGACCCTGTCGCGGGAGCTCGCGGCGCACTACCGGGCGCGCGGCGGGGTGTGGTCCGCCACGGGCTGGGTCGCCGAGTACGGGCGCCGGTACAGCGAGGAGAAGCTGGAGGCGGCCCGCGCCGCCGACCCGGCGGCGACCTGGGAGGACATCACCTTCGCCTCGGAGGAGTTCCCGGTCATCGCCCGGCGCCAGGACGCGGAGGAGGAGAGGGCGGCCCGGCTGGGCTCGCCGGTGCTGATCTGCGACACCGACTCCTTCGCCACCGGCATCTGGCACGAACGCTACGTCGGCGGACGCAACGAGGAGGTGGAGAAGATCGCCGCCCTCACCCGGCGCGACCTGTACCTCCTGACCGACGACGCGGACGTGCCCTTCGAGGACGACGGCCTGCGCGACGGCCCGCACCTGCGGCCCTGGATGACCGGACGGTTCCACGAGGAACTGGAGCGCACCGGCAGGCGTTTCCTCGTCGTGCGGGGCAGCCGCGAGGAACGGCTTGCGGCCGCGGTGGCGGCCGTCGACGAACTGCTCGCCGAGGGTTGGCACTTCACCGACCCGCTGCCGGAGACCCGATGAGCGGCGCGCCGCCGGCGGGCTACGACCCGTACGCCTTCTCGCCGTTCGCGGTGACCGTCGACCTCGCGGTGTTCACCGTACGGGCCGGGCTCCTGCACGTACTGCTCATCCGCCGAGGCCAGGAGCCCTACGAGGGGTCCTGGGCGCTGCCCGGCGGCTTCGTCCTGCCCCGGGAGTCCGCCGAGACCGCGGCCCGCCGGGAGCTGGCCGAGGAGACGGGCCTCGCGGAGCCCCTGGTGGCCGGCCTGCACCTGGAACAGCTGCGCACCTACAGCGAGCCGGACCGCGATCCGCGGATGCGGGTGGTCTCGGTGGCCTTCACGGCGCTCGTCCCGGACCTGCCCGAGCCGGCGCCGGAGGGCGGCGGCGACGCGGCGCAGGCCCGCTGGGTGCCCGTGGGGGAGGCCGCGGAACTGGCCTTCGACCACGCGGTGATCCTCGCCGACGCCCGCGAGCGGATCCGCTCGAAGCTGGAGTACACCTGCCTGGCCACCGCCTTCTGCCCGCCCGAATTCACCCTCGGGGAGCTCCAGGCCGTCTACGAGACCGTCTGGGACACCACCCTCGACCGCCCCAACTTCCGCCGCAAGGTGCTCGCCACGCCCGGGTTCGTCGAAGCCGTGCCCGGCGCCGCCCGGCTGACCGGCGGGCGCGGCAAACCGGCCGCCCTCCACCGGGCCGGCCCCGCCACCGCCCTCCACCCCCCGCTGCTCCGACCCGAAGGAACCACGCGATGACGAAACGAGCCGCGACCGGCGCCCTGCTCGGGCTGGCCCTGGGGGACGCCCTCGGATTCCCCACCGAGTTCAACGACGTCCCGTCGATCCTCGCCAAGACCGGCCCCTGGCGGGAGATGAAGCTGCCCCGCCCGGCGATCGTCACGGACGACACCCAGATGACCCTCGCCCTGGCACGCGGCATACGGACGTCCGAGGAGCGCGGCCGGGTCGGCCCGCTGCGCCTCGCCCGCCCGGTCCGCGAGGAGTTCGTCGACTGGTACCACTCCCCGGAGAACAACCGTGCCCCCGGCCGCACCTGCCTGGTGGCCTGCGGCCTGCTGAACGACCCTTCGCGGGACTGGCGGGACGCCAGTCAGATCGGCTCCAAGGGCTGCGGCGCGAACATGCGCGTGGTGCCCGTCGGCCTGGTCCCCGGCTGGACGGACGAGGAGCGCGCGGGCGCGGCCCAGCTTCAGTCGGCCCTCACCCACGGCCACCCCACCGCCCTCGCCGCCTCCGACCTGACGGCCCGCGCCGTCCACCTCCTGGCGCAGGGCACCGAGGTGACGGGTCTGATCGGGCTGCTGCGCTCGTACGCCCTGGAGAACCGCACCCGCTACCACGAGCGCTGGCTCGGCGACCTGTGGATGCGGACCGCCTCCGACGCCACGCCGGAGTCCTTCATCGCGCGCGGCTGGGACGAGTGCCTGGGGGTCCTGGACCGGCTGGCGGCGGCCCTGCGCACCCCGTCCCCGGAGACGGACCCCTGCCTGACCACCGGCGACGGCTGGATCGCGGAGGAGGCCCTCGCGACCGCCCTCCAGTGCTTCCTGCTCTTCCCCGACGAGCCGATCCTGGCCCTGCGCCGCGCGGCCTGCACCAAGGGCGACTCGGACTCCCTCGCCTGCCTCGCCGGAGCCTTCGCCGGAGCCCACCTCGGCGCGGACGTCTGGCCCCGCGACTGGGAGGGCCGCATCGAATACCGGGACGAACTCCTGGCCTTCGGAACCCTCTGGGATGCTTGATCCATGCTGGACGCACTGAGTCTCGACCTCGCCCCCGTCGTGGCTGAGCAGCCCGACCCGCTGCTCTTCGCCACGGTCTCGGGCGCCCACCTGTACGGATTCCCCTCCCGGGACTCCGACGTCGACCTGCGCGGCGCGCACCTGCTGCCGCCGGCCGCCCTCCTCGGGCTGCGCGAACCGGAGGAGACCCGCACCCGCATGTGGGACCGGGACGACGTGGAGATGGACCTGGTCACGCACGACCTGCGCAAGTTCGTCCGGCTGATGCTGAACCGCAACGGCTACGTCCTGGAGCAGCTCCTGTCCCCGCTCGTCGTCCACACGACGCCGACGCACGAGGAGCTGATCGCGCTGGCCCCGGGCGTCCTGACCTCCCACCACGCCCACCACTACCGGGGCTTCGCGAACACCCAGTGGCGGCTCTTCGACAAGGCCCGCGAACTCAAGCCGGTGCTCTACGCGTTCCGGGCCCTGCTCACCGGCATCCACCTGATGCGGTCGGGCGAGGTCCAGGCGCACCTGCCGACCCTGCTCGGCGAGGTGGCCGAGGCGCCCGCGTACCTCGGGGCCCTGATCGAGGCCAAGGTGGCCGCCGAGCACGGGGGCTACGAGGGGCCGGACCCCGTCCGGGTGCGCGGTGACTTCGAGGCGCTGCACGCGGTGTTGGACGCGGCGCAGAGCGCGTCGGCGCTGCCGGAGCAGGCCTCCGCGTACGACGCGCTCGACGAGCTCGTCGTACGGCGCCGGACGCCGCTCGGCTGACGCCGAGAGGGGCTACGGGACCGCCGCGCGGCGCGTGCGCAGGAGGAAGTCCTCGACACGGGCCAGGTCCGGTTCCTCGGGCAGCGGCGTCGAGGAGAGGGCCGCCTCGGTCTCCTCCTGGAGCCGCGCCATCCAGGCGTCGACCTCCTCCCAGGAGGCCTCGCCGCGGCGGACGGCGAGCAGGCGCTCGCGGTAGGGGCCCGCGTCGATGGTCAGCCGGCCCGTGCGCAGCAGGTCCCGGCAGGACAGGAGCAGCCGCAGCAGGTGCATGGCGTGCTTCCAGCGCGGGGCGCCGTGGACGCGGACGTCCGCGAGGAGTTTGCCGCGCTGGGAAGCCGCGTACCGGCTGAAGCTGGTGTGGGCCCGGCGGGAGAGGAACGCCCCGCGCAGGGAGAGGAGCTCCTCTCCGACCGGGCTGGTCTCCTCCACGAGGGGGGAGTGGAGGCACTCCAGGATGTTCGGGTTGGCGCGGAGCGCGAGCTCGCAGAAGCGCTCCAACTCCCAGGAGAACTCCTCGTCCCGAGGGCCCTCCACGTGCGTCGGGGGCTTCTCGAACCGCCAGAACAGCGGCGTCGGGGCGAGGTAGACACCGCGTCGGTCGGTGTCGCTCGCCTCCGTCGCCAGCCCGAACGCCCGGGACCCCATCACGCACCGGTAGACCGTGTGGTCCCGTACCAGCGTCAGATCGTCCATCAGGGGAGATTAGGCGCCGGGGCCCGCGCTACGCGAGCGAGATGTTCCCGTCCGGAGCCACGGCGATCTTCTTCTCGGGCAGCGGCTTGGTGGCCGGGCCGTGGGCCACCGCACCGTCCGCGACCTGGAACTTGCTGCCGTGGCAGGGGCAGTCGATGGTGCCGTTCTCCACCTTGTTGACCAGGCAGCCCTGGTGCGTGCAGACCGCGCTGAAGCAGCGGAAGGACCCGGCGGTGGGCTGGGTGACCACCAGCTTCTCCTCCTTGAGGATCGTGCCGCCGCCCACCGGCACGTCCGCCGCCTTGGCGATGGCCTTGCCGCCCGCGGCCGGCGCGGAGGCGGACCCGCCCGAGGAGGGGGTGGCAGCACTGCCCGATTCGCTCTGGGGCTGCTCCTTCTCACCGGTGCCGCCGCACGCGGCGAGGGTGCCGCCCGCGAGGGCGGCCGCTCCCACCGCCAGGACGGTGCGGCGGGCGGTGCTCGTGGGGTCGCTCATGGGTGTCTCCTCAGCTGTCTGCAGTCGGCGAGCAGCATCCTGGCCTGTGCCGGCCCGTAGGTGAAGCCCGCCGCGCCGTCTCAACGGTCGGTCGGCTCCCACGGGGCCAGTGAGGCAGGGCTGCCTGGTGTGCGTACCACCTCCCACACGCGCCCCACGGCTTCCCGGTTCAGCGGACCGAAGACGTGCGGGTAGCGGCCGCCCGAGTCACCCTCCCGGCGGACCTCCGCCGTCAGGGCGGCCTCGTCGAGCTCCACCGCGAGCAGGGTCCCCGGCAGCTCCCGGTAGTACGCCTCGACGATCGCGAGGGCGGTGGCCCGGTCCGCGGAACAGTGCACGAAACCCTCGGAGTCGAGCGAGGGCGGGGCGTACGGAAGGTCGGGCGCGGCGGTCCAGTCGGCGAGCGGGACGATGTGGAAGATCATGCCGATCGTTCTACCCCAGCGGCGGGGGAGCCGTGTGCCGGGTGGCGGCACGACCCGCCGTCGGTGAGATTGGCCGTGTCCCGAAGCCGGGTACGACGCCGTCCGCGCGGCCCGGTCCCTCTTCGAAAGGCAGCACCATGGCGGGTAACGACCTCGGCTCCCTTCTCGGCGGGTCCGGCGGCAGCGGCGGCGGTCAGAGCGGTGGGGGTGGCAACATCCTCGGCTCTCTTCTCGGCGCGCTCATGGGCGGCGGCGCCGGTGGCGGTGCGCAAGCCGGCGGGAACGGCAACCCGCTCGGCGGGCTCCTGGACATGCTGACCAAGTCCGGCCTCGCGGAGCAGGCGCAGTCCTGGATCGGCACGGGGGACAACCAGCCCGTCAGTGGCGCCCAGGTCAGGGAGGCGCTGCCGGACGACACGCTGCGGAAGGTCGCCCAGGAGGCCGGCGTCAGCCCGGACCAGGCCGCCGACGAGATCGCACAGGCCCTGCCGCAGGCGGTCGACAGGCTGACGCCGAGCGGTCGGATGCCGTCCGGATCGCTGGAGGACATCATCAAGGCACAGGCCCTCTGACCCCTCCGACCCCATCCGACCACCGGTACGACAGGTTCCGCACGCGGGCCCGGCGGCCCCGTCCCACGGGATGGGCGGCCGGGCCCTCGCGCTGTCCTCTCTGGCTACCCTGGCCACGCAGAGTCCTCGATCCCTTACGCACCCCTTGGAGCGCCCCGTGAGAACCGCCGTCGTCATCGGAACCGGACTGATCGGCACCTCCGCAGCACTCGCCCTGTCGGGCCGGGGCATCACCGTCCACCTCGTCGACCACGACCCGGCCCAGGCCCGTACGGCGGCGGCCCTCGGGGCCGGCACCGACGAGCCCTTCGACGGCCAGGTCGACCTCGCCATCGTCGCCGTACCGCCGGCCCACGTGGCGTCGACCCTGGCGGACGTGATCGGGCGCGGCGTGGCGCGGGCGTACGTGGACGTGGCCAGCGTCAAGGGCGGGCCGCGGCGGGAGCTCGCGGAGCTCGGCGTGGACCTCACCGCCTACATCGGCACGCACCCGATGGCCGGCAAGGAGCGGTCGGGGCCGCTCGCGGGCTCGGCGGACCTGTTCGAGGGTCGCCCCTGGGTGCTGACCCCGACCCGGGACACGGAGCACGAGGTGCTGAACCTCGCCCTCGAACTGGTGGCCCTGTGCCGGGCCGTCCCGATCGTGATGGACGCGGACGCCCACGACCGGGCGGTGGCGCTGGTCTCCCACACCCCGCAGCTGGTGTCGAGCATGGTCGCGGCCCGGCTGGAGGAGGCCGACGAGACGGCCGTCCGGCTGTGCGGGCAGGGGATAAGGGACGTGACGCGGATCGCGGCCTCCGACCCCCGGATGTGGGTGGAGATCCTGTCGGCGAACCCGGGGCCGGTGGCGGACGTCCTGGCCGGGATCGCGGCCGACCTGGAGGAGACCGTCGAGGCGCTGCGGGGCCTGCAGTCGGGCGACGAGGAGAAGCGGCGGGGCGGCGCCGCCGGGATCGAGGACGTGCTGCGGCGCGGGAACGCGGGGCGGGTGCGGGTGCCGGGCAAGCACGGCGCGGCGCCGACGGTCTACGAGACGGTGGCCGTGCTCATCTCCGACCAGCCGGGCGAGCTGGCGCGGATCTTCGCCGACGCCGGGCGGGCCGGGGTCAACATCGAGGACGTGCGGATCGAGCACGCGACGGGGCAGCAGGCGGGTCTCGTGCAGCTGATGGTGGAGCCGCGGGCGGTGGCCGGCCTGACGGCCGAGCTCCGCGAGCGGGGCTGGGCGCTGCGGCAGCAGTAGCCCCTCGGGCGGGCGGGCCGGGTGCGCGGTCCCCACGGGGCGGCGGGCGGATCGGGTGCGGCGCCGTTGCCGGGGGCGCTGCCCCCCGGCCCCCGCGCCTCAAACGCCGGTGGAGCCGGAACGGGCCGGTGGGGCTGGAACGGGCCGTGGGGCTGGAGCGGGGCGGCCCGGGCGGAGCGGGCTGGGCGGGCCGGATTCGGCGGTCGGGATCGGGGGGTTCCCGGGCCCGGTAACCTGGAGCAGGGGCGTTTTTGCGCGCCCGTATGTCTACGCGCTAACCAGGAAGGTGCCCGCACCGTGGAAACCGCAGCTCCGGCAGCCGTGATCGTCGCCATCGACGGTCCCTCCGGCACGGGCAAGTCCAGCACCTCCAAGGCCGTGGCCGCCAAGCTCGGCCTGCGCTACCTGGACACCGGTGCCCAGTACCGGGCCATCACCTGGTGGATGATCACCAACGGCGTGGACACCGAGGACGCGGAGGCGATCGCCCTCGCCGCCGGCAAGCCGGCCATCGTCTCCGGTACGGACCCGGCCGCGCCCACCATCACCGTGGACGGCCTCGACGCCTCCGGTCCCATCCGCACCCAGGAGGTCACCTCCAAGGTCAGCGCCGTCAGCGCCGTCCCCGAGGTGCGCACCCTGATCACCGAGCTCCAGCGCTCCATCGCCGCCGAGGCGGCCCAGGAGGCCGACGGGATCGTCGTCGAGGGCCGGGACATCGGCACCACCGTGCTGCCCGACGCCGACCTGAAGATCTTCCTCACCGCTTCCCCGGAGGCCCGCGCGGCCCGCCGCAGCGGCGAGCTGCGCGGCAAGGAGGCCGCCGACCTCGCGGCCACCAAGGCGGCGCTGATCAAGCGCGACGCCGCGGACTCCGGCCGCAAGACCTCCCCCCTCGCCAAGGCCGACGACGCCGTCGAGGTCGACACCACCGAGCTCACCCTCGACCAGGTGATCGAATGCGTCGTGACCCTGGTGGAGGAGAAGCGGGCGGGCCGCAAGTGAGCGGTACGCCCTCCCTCAAGGGTGCGGCGGTCGGCAGGCGCATCGGCATCGGGCTCATGTACGGGCTGTGGAAGCCCCGCGTGCTCGGCGCCTGGAAGGTGCCCGCCTCGGGCCCCGTCATCCTCGCCGTGAACCACTCGCACAACATCGACGGCCCCATGGTCATGGGCACCGCTCCGCGACCCCTGCACTTCCTGATCAAGAAGGAAGCGTACGTCGGCCCGCTCGGCCCCTTCCTCGAAGGGATCGGGCAGGTCAAGGTCGACCGCAGCGGCCCCGACCGGACGGCCATAGGCCGCGCCCTCGGCGTGCTCGACAACGGCGGCGCCCTGGGGATCTTCCCCGAGGGCACCCGGGGCGAAGGCGACTTCGCCTCGCTGCGCGCCGGGCTCGCCTACTTCGCGGTCCGCAGCGGCGCGCCCATCGTGCCGGTGGCCGTGCTGGGCAGCGGCGACACCCCGGGGCGGCTCGTCAAGGGGCTGCCCGCCCTCAAGAGCCGGGTCGACGTCGTCTTCGGCTCGGCCTTCGACGCCGGGGACGGCAGTGGCCGCCGTACCCGTACCGCGCTGGACCAGGCCACCGTACGCATCCAGGACCGGCTGACCGCCCACCTGGCCGACGCCAAGCGCCTCACCGGGCGCTGAGCGAGACTTGACCCAGTAGTGGAACCGCGCTGCGCGGCTGCCACCGATCACCACGAACGACGAGGAACGGACTTCATGAACGACCAGCACGACCACGGAGCACTTGGCGATGCCGAGTACGCGGAGTTCATGGAGCTCGCCGCGGAAGAGGGCTTCGACATCGAGGACGTCGAAGGCGCCCTGGAGGAGGCCGCTGCCGGCCCCCTCCCCGTCCTCGCCGTCGTCGGCCGGCCGAACGTCGGCAAGTCGACCCTGGTGAACCGCATCATCGGCCGCCGCGAGGCGGTCGTCGAGGACAAGCCCGGCGTCACCCGCGACCGCGTCACGTACGAGGCCGAGTGGGCGGGCCGCCGCTTCAAGGTCGTCGACACCGGCGGCTGGGAGCAGGACGTCCTCGGCATCGACGCCTCCGTCGCAGCCCAGGCGGAGTACGCCATCGAGACCGCCGACGCCGTGGTCTTCGTCGTCGACGCCAAGGTCGGCGCCACCGACACCGACGAGGCCGTCGTACGCCTGCTGCGCAAGTCGAAGAAGCCCGTCGTGCTGTGCGCCAACAAGGTCGACGGCCAGAGCGGCGAGTCCGACGCGGCCTCCCTGTGGTCCCTGGGCCTCGGCATGCCGCACCCGGTCTCCTCGCTGCACGGCCGCGGCACCGGCGACATGCTGGACGCCGTCCTGGAGGCCCTGCCGGAGGCCCCCGAGCAGACCTTCGGCGCCGGCACCGGCATCGGCGGCCCGCGCCGCATCGCGCTGATCGGCCGCCCGAACGTGGGCAAGTCCTCGCTGCTCAACAAGGTCGCGAAGGAGGAGCGGGTCGTCGTCAACGAGCTGGCCGGCACCACCCGCGACCCGGTCGACGAGCTGATCGAGCTCGGTGGCGTCACCTGGAAGTTCGTCGACACCGCCGGCATCCGCAAGAAGGTCCACCTCCAGCAGGGCGCCGACTACTACGCGTCCCTGCGCACGGCCGCGGCCGTGGAGAAGGCGGAGGTCGCGGTCATCCTGATCGACACGACCGAGCAGATCAGCGTCCAGGACCAGCGCATCATCACCATGGCCGTCGAGGCCGGCCGCGCCATCGTGATCGCCTACAACAAGTGGGACGAGCTCGACGAGGAGCGCCGCTACTACCTCGAGCGCGAGATCGAGACCGAGATGCAGCAGGTCTCGTGGGCGCCCCGGGTGAACGTCTCGGCGCTCACCGGCCGCCACATGGAGAAGCTGGTCCCGGCGATCGAGACCGCCCTCGCGGGCTGGGAGACGCGCATCCCCACCGGTCGGCTGAACGCCTTCCTCGGTGAGGTCGTCGCCGCCCACCCGCACCCGATCCGCGGCGGCAAGCAGCCCCGCATCCTGTTCGGTACCCAGGCCGGCAGCAAGCCGCCGCGGTTCGTCCTCTTCGCGTCCGGCTTCCTGGAGCACGGCTACCGGCGCTTCATCGAGCGCCGGCTGCGCGAGGAGTTCGGCTTCGAGGGCACCCCGCTCCACATCTCGGTGCGCGTGCGCGAGAAGCGCGGCGCCCAGTACAAGAAGAAGAAGTAGTACGGGGCGGGAACGGCGGTCCCGGGGTCAGTAGCCCCGGCGCGGAGCGGGCGGCAGTGCCGCCGGGATGTGCGTCATCCCGGTCTGGTGCTGGCGCCCGCCGCTGTATGCGGGGGCGGGCTCGGAAACCGTGCCCGCGTAGGAGTAGGCGGCCGGCTGCGGGGCGTAGGAGGGCTGCCAGTCGTCGACGCGCTGCCATGCGGAACCGTTCCAGCCGCTGCCGTACGAGCTGCCGCCGGTGTGGCCGCCCCCGTACGAGAACGCCGTGAACCCGAGGTCCTCCTCGCCCGTGCGGTCGCCGGGCAGGGCCCGGAAGGCGCGCAGGTACTCCGAGTACAGCGTGTCGTAGATCGGGGTGTGCGAGACGGTGCTCGTACGGGCGGGGACGCGGGAGGAGTCGTATGAGTGCACGTACCAGCCAACGAACGCGGTGCCCTGCGGATGCGGGGTGAACGGGGCGAAAACGCAAGAGGCCGGGGGTGCGCGGGACGGACCGCGCACCCCCGGCGCACACCGCCGGGCCCCCGGGGTGGAGGGGGCCGGCGGCCGTTCGAGGGCCGGTGGGAGTCAGGCCCCCGGGGTGCCCGCGAGGGGCATGGAGGCGGCCACGAGCTTGCCCGCGGCGGCGGCCTTGTCCAGGGCGTCGCGCAGCAGGTCCTCGCGGGGCTGCTGGCCGATGGAGCCGACCGGCGCGGCGTAGATGAGCACGCGCTGGGTCTTGTTGACGGCGGTCCGCCAGCCGTCGGTGACCGACAGGGCCTGGTGCGCCTGCCACCAGGCGACCTGGCCGCCGTCGGCGCCCGGCTGCAGCACGGCGTGCAGCTGCCCGCCCGCGAGCAGCACCGACCAGCCGCCGAGGGCGGTGGGGAGCTCCGCGGTGTCCGTGACCGGGATGAAGCCCTGCTCGATGAGGAGCGGCAGGAAGTCGTCCCCGGGGCCGGTGGTGCCGGGGCGGGCGATCGGCGCGGTCGGCTCGACGACCAGGGCGGGGTGCAGCTCGCCCCCGATCAGGATCAGGCCGCTGGTGATGCCGAGGACGGCCTGACCGCCGGGCACGTTCTGCGGGCCGTCACCGGGGAGCGGCAGGACGGGCGCGGCGGGGGCCGGGCTGTCGCCGGTGATGCTGCGGACGGCGCCCTGCAGCTGCTCCTCGGACACCGTGACGACCTGCGAGGGGATGCAGGTGGCGTGGGCGAAGGCGAGGACGGCGGTCTCCTCGCCGACGAACAGCACCGTGCTGGTGCGGTCGCTCTCGGGGTCGCCGGGGGTGCGGCAGGAGGTGCAGTCGTAACTGCGCGGCGCGTCGTCGCCGACGAGCAGCCTCTCGGCTTCTTCGTCACCGATCTCGGCACGTACCTCATCACTGACGTCGAGCATGCGCGGCACGGGGTGGCTCCTCGGCATAGGTGCGGGCCGGGCGGATCCCGGCTCGCCGGGCTCAACGGGGGATCGGCGGCCGGGGTCACGCCATTGGAGGGAACGGAATCGAACCGGGCCCCCGGAAGAGTGAACCGTCCGACCGGGGCTTTGTTTTGATGCCAACCCTTTTCTGGTTGTGCGCAGTTGGTGCGCGGAGATGGTCGTTTGGGGGAGCCGGTGCGGTCGGCCGACCGGGTGGGCCGCGGGGGCGCGCGGCGCGGCGGGCCGGGAGGGCGACGGGGCCGCGCGTAGCGTGACGCGATGCCCAACCTCGGGATCCGGCCGGGCGCCATCGGCGCCGCCGTCACCGTCACCGTCACCGCTGCCGCCGTGCTGGCGCTCGTACTCCCCTCCGGCGCGGCGGCAGCGGCTCCGCCACCGCCCGCTCCCGGGCCCGCGGGAGTCGCGCACCCCGGGTCGCCCGGGCTGATCGGGAAGGGGCCCGGTGACTGCGGGCCGGGCGGGGAATGGCCCTGGGACTGCGTGGCCGACTGCGAGAGCAGCGGCCGCTGGGCGGTCAACACCGGCAACGGCTTCTACGGCGGGTTGCAGTTCTGGCAGCCGACGTGGGAGGAGTACGGCGGGCTGGCGTTCGCGAAACGGGCCGACCTCGCGAGCCGCGGGCAGCAGATCCGGGTCGCGCAGGACGTCCTCGCCCGGCAGGGCTGGGACGCGTGGCCGGTCTGCTCGAAGCGGTACGGGTTGGCGGGCCGGATGTACACGGTGCGGGCCGGGGACACCCTGTACGGGATCGCCCGCCGGTACCGGGTGGCGGGCGGCTGGCAGGCGCTGTACGCGGCGAACCGGGCGGTGGTCGGGGCGCGGCCGGAGGTCATCGGGATCGGGATGCTGCTGGTGATCCCGGGACCGGTGACTGCCGCCGCCCCGGCCCCGGCCCCGGTCCCGACCCCGGTCCCGACCCCGGCCTCGCCCCCGGCCCCTGCCCCGGCCCCGATTCCCGGGGCTGCCGCCCCGTCGCCCCGACGCTGACCGCTGCCGGGGGCGTCGCGGCTGCGGCTCCGCCGCCGGGGCTCCGCCCCGGACCCCGTGCCTCAAACACCGGCGGGGCTGGATTGTGGCCCCGGTGGCGCGCGTTGCGGGATGGGGGGTGGGCGCCGAACCTGGAAGGGTCGCATCGTGCGGCTTGGACGGTGGTGAGCCAGATGGGCCAGAGGAGAAACGTGCGTGCCGCCCGGTGGGCGGCGGCCGCGGCGCTGCTGGTCGTCCCGGCCCTGGCCGGATCCGCCTCGGCGGCGGAGGGGGCAGTGGCGGTGTCGTCGGGAGTCGGGGCCCCGGTCGTGCCCGTCGCGGACGGACCGGCCGATCCCGCGGCGGCCACGGCGCAGATCGAGAAGAACTGGGCCGTCTTCTTCGACCCGAAGTCCACCACCGAACAGAAGGCCGCCGTACTGGAGCACGGCGACTTCCTGGAGCCGCTGCTGGGCGGTCTCGCGAAGCTTCCTCAGGCGGACAAGGTCTCCGTGAAGGTCACGAACGTCACCTTCACCTCCCCGACCCAGGCGACCGTTACCTACGACCTGCTGGTCTCCGGCACCCCGGCGATGTCGGCGAACAAGGGGATCGCGGTGCTCGACGACGGCGTCTGGAAGGTCTCGCTGAAGAGCCTGTGCGGGCTGATCGAGCTCAGTGGCGAGTCGGCGCCGGCGCCCTGCTGAAGGGTCCGCCGGCAGACTCTGGGCATGCTCGAGACCTCCGCACGACTGCTGCGCCTGCTGTCCCTGTTGCAGGCCCACCGCGAATGGACCGGCGCCGACCTCGCGGACCGGCTCGGGGTGACGCCGCGCACGGTGCGGCGGGACGTCGACCGGCTGCGGGAGCTCGGCTACCCGGTGAACGCCAGCCCCGGCACGGGCGGCGGCTACCAGTTGGGCGCGGGGGCCGAGTTGCCGCCGCTGCTGCTCGACGACGACGAGGCCGTGGCGGTGGCCGTCGGGCTGCGCACCGCCGCCGGGAACGGGGTCGAGGGCATCGGGGAGGCCTCCGTACGGGCCCTGGCCAAGCTGGAGCAGGTGCTTCCCTCGCGGCTGCGCCGGCGGGTGTCGGCGCTGAACGAGTTCACGGTGCCGATGCTGCGCGACGCCGAGCGCTCCACCGTCGACCCGTCGGTGCTGGCCGAGCTGGCCGCCGTCTGTCGGGACGCCGAGCGGCTCCGCTTCGAGTACCGGGACCACGGGGGCAACGCCACCCGCCGGACGGTCGAGCCGCACCGGCTGGTGTGCACCGAGCGCCGCTGGTACCTGGTGGCCTGGGACGTGGAGCGGGAGGACTGGCGGACCTTCCGCGCCGACCGCATCGAGCCCAGGCCGCCGCACGGCCCGCGGTTCACCCCGCGCCGTCCCCCCTCCGAGGACCTGGCCGCGTACGTCTCCCGGGGCGTGGCCCAGCGGGCGTACGCGGCCCGCGCGGTGGTGCGGCTGAAGGTGTCGGCGCAGGACGCGGCACGGATCATCGGGCCGAGCGACGGAGCCCTGGAACCGGTCGACGGGAACAGCTGTCTGCTGCGCACCGGAGCCGTGAACCTGGACGTTCTCGTGATTCACGTCATGCTGCTCGGCTGTGAGTTCGAAGTGGTCGAGCCGCCGGAGCTGACCGACCGGATCAGGGCCGCGCGGGATCTCCTCGGACGGGCCGTGGGCGCGGGAGAAGTGAAGGATATGTAGCGGTCCTGAGAGGCATTCAGTTGGTCTGGTCCAGGGCCGGGGTCAAGGTGGCGGCGCCAATGTCCGGGGAAATGCGTCGGTTCTCGGCGGTAATTCGGGAGGGTCCGCGTGACGGGCGTGTCGTCGGCCGTAAAACAATTGGGAGTTGTAGATATTCTGTGACACAAGCGTGACCCGGGATGGACGAACGTCCTGGCGCGGCGCTGACGAACGGCGAAGGCGGGCCGGGTCCAGGACCCGGCCCGCCTTCGTTTCGCGGGGTGAGGTGGTGCGTACCGCCCCGCGTCGGGGCGGTCAGCCGCCGGCGACCGGACGGGCCGCGGCGGCCGTCGTCCCGCGGGCGGGAGCCCGCTCGCCGTGTGCCGGGCGGCGGCTGCCGACCGGGGTGACCGGGGTCCGCTCGGAACGGATCACGTGCTGGCGTCCGGACACGTGTGCGGCGGGCCGGGGCGCCGGGGAGTGCGCGGCGACCGTCGCCGCGACGGGCTGCGGGACGGGCACCGCGGCCGGCTCCGCGCCCGGGTCGCCGACGGGCCGCAGCTGCCACTTGCCGCCCGCGGAGAGCAGCGGGGTGAGCGCGGTGACGACCGGCGCGGGCATCCGTCCGGTCTCGGCGCGGCGGCGCAGGAGTTCGCGCAGCTCGAAGACGTACGCCTCGGACCGGGCGATCAGCGGCTCGAACCAGGGGAGGGCCAGCAGGATCAGCAGACCCGCGGACCACCCGAGCAGAACGTCGCTGACCCAGTGGGTGCCGAGGTACACGGTGGTGGCGCCCACGCTCAGCGAGACGACCGCGGAGACCACCGACAACACCCGCCGGGTGACCACGGTGGAGGCCAGATAGGCCAGGATTCCCCAGGTCACAACGGCGTTGGCGGTGTGGCCGGAAGGAAATATATCGCCGCCCGCGAAGAGCTCGGCCGAGCCGATCTCCGTGGCGTAGTGCGGACCGAGCCGGCCGAGGCCGAGCTTGACGGACCCGACGGTGATGTTGAGCAGCAGCAGTGCCACGCCGAGGGCGATCAGCGGGCGGAGGGTGTGCTGCCGCCAGGAGCGCCAGCCGAGCCAGGCGGCCACCATGACCGCGGTGGGCCCGCGCTGGCCGAGCACGACGAGGTAGTCGAGGAACGCGTGCACCTGCGGCCACTGCTCGTAGGGCCGGAAGAACATGACCTGCCAGTCCAGGCGGACGAGCCAGGACGTGGTCAGTACGGCCACCACGATCGCGAGGTAGAAGGCGAGGGTCGATCCCAGGAGTACGACGCGGTGCCGGCTCATCTGCGGGGTTTGCAGATGAGCCGGTCGCTCTGGTTCCCGGTCCAGCCGGGCGAACACCCGCTCCAGACGGGTCAGGATTTGATCGGTACGCACTCAATCGACGTTACCGCGCGCCGATGCTCAGGCCGGGCGAATCGCGGGCTTTGTGATGACCATGTGATGTGGAGTTGGTCTCACGCAAGACTTAATTCCGGTTATTTCGGCAGTGGTTGAGGCTGCCTTGATCGGCCGTTCCGGTAATTGTTTCCCCCACTTATCCAGGCTTTATATCGGCGGGCGGTTTCCATTTCTACGGAGGCCCCGAGCCGTTCAGCCAGAACGCCCCGTACACCGCGGAGGCCAGGGCCGCCGCGCCCAGGACCGCGGACGCCCGCACGGTCCGCCACCGGGCCAGGGCCGATGCCACGGGCAGCAGCAGCGGGAAGGCGGGGAGCAACAGCCGGGGTTTCGAACCGAAGTACCCGGAGGCGCACAGGGCCAGCGCCACGACGATCCCGCAGTAGACGAGCAGCGGCGCCGGCTGCCGCTGCCGCACGCACTTCGCGTACAGCCAGAGCACCAGCACCACCCCCGCGATCAGCCCCGCCCCGGCGGGGAAGGCGGACGAGGTCAGCTTCCCCCCGATGAACCGGGCGAAGGCCCAGCCGCCGTCGAAGCCGTTGCCCCAGCCGCCCTGCACGTCCAGGTACCCGAGCAACCCGCCCCCGGTCCGCGCCCCGACCCACAGCACGTACGCCGCCGCGCCCGCCGGGGCGAGCAGCGCGCCCGCCGCCATCCGCCACGAACGCTCCCCGCGCCGCAGGGCGAGTACGACGGCCACCCACACCGCCGCGACCACCGCGGCCCCGACCGGGCGGGTGAGCCCGGCCGCCGCCGCGAGCAGACCCGCCGTGAGCCACCGACCGCGCAGGGCCCCGTACAGGGCCCAGGCCGCGAGCGCCGTGAAGAGGGACTCGCTGTACGCCATCGACTGCACGATCCCGACGGGCAGCGCCGCCCAGACCCCGACGGCGAACACCCCGGCGCGCCGGCCGTGGACGAGGTCGGCCACCGCGAAGATCCCCCAGGCCGCGGCGAGCCCGGCGACCACCGACACGACCAGGCCCGCGGAGCCGTACGACAGCCCGGTCGGCGCCGACACCAGCCGCTCCAGCCAGGGCAGCAGCGGGAAGAACGCCAGGTTCGAGTGGACGTCCCCGTTGGGGAGGAGCACCTCGTACCCGTACCCCTCCGCGGCGATGCGGGCGTACCAGAGCGAGTCCCAGCGGGCCGACAGCAGCGTGTGCGGGCTGCTGCCCACCGCCGCGCACCACACCGCGAGCACCGCCACCCCGAGCAGCCGGACCGCGGCGAAGACGGCGAGCGCGGGCGCGGCCCGGCGAAATCCAAGATCCTTCACGGGCATGATTATCGGTGGCGGCGGCCGGTGGGCCGGGTCGCCGGCCCGGAGGCGGATCCGGCGGGAACTGCGGACCGTGAGCGCGCGTGTACGCGGGGGAGGCGGGGGGTGGAAGGGAGTGGCGCACACCACACGGAGGGCGCCGCCGGGATGAGAGCTTGGCCACGTGCCCGGCAGACGAACTCGCGTACGCTGACCGTTCACTCGCGTGTCGATGCCGGACCCCGTTGGACGCCGCACAGCGCACCACCCCCCGTGGCTCCACAAGACGCTGGTCCGCCGAGCCCGAGGGATCACCTGGGAGGTACATGCATGTCGGGGACGAACGCGGCCGGGGTCAAGGCCCCTTCCCCCTGGCAGCGGCTCTGCGCCGCCTCCGGCGGAACCAACCGCTGGGTCGTCCTGGCCGTCCTCTGCGTCAGCCTGGTCCTCGTCGCGCTCGACGCGACGATCCTCCACGTGGCCGTGCCCTCCGTCACCGAGCACCTGCGGCCCGGCTCGCAGGAGCTGCTGTGGATCGTCGACGCCTACCCGCTGGTCTGCGCCGCGCTCCTGATCCTCTTCGGCACCCTCGGTGACCGGGTCGGCCGCCGGCGGATCCTCCTCCTCGGGTACGGACTCTTCGGCGTGGCCTCGGCCATCGCCGCCCTCGCGGACAACGCCCAGGTGCTCATCGCCGCGCGCGCCCTGCTCGGCATCGGCGGGGCGATGATCATGCCGGCCACGCTGTCGATCCTCCGCCAGGTCTTCCCCGACCGGCGCGAGCGGGCGCTGGCCATCGGGATCTGGACCGCGGTCGCCGCGATAGGCGCCGCGAGCGGGCCGGTGCTCGGCGGGTTCCTCGTCCAGCACTACTGGTGGGGTTCCGTCTTCCTCATCAACATCCCGCTGATGGCGCTGATCCTGCCGCTCGGACGCTGGCTGCTGCCGGAGTCGCGCGGCGCCGCGGACGGGCCGTGGGACGTGCTGGGCGCGCTGATGGCCGCCGCCGGCGTGCTCGGCGCGGTGCTCGGGATCAAGCGGCTCGGCGCGGAGCGGCACCTGCTCGACCCGCAGGCGCTGCTCCCGCTCGCGCTCGGCGTGGTGCTGCTCGTGCTCTTCGTACGGCGCCAGAAGCGGCGCGAGCACCCGCTGATCGACATGCGGATGTTCTCCCGGCCGGCCTTCTCGACCTCCGTCGGCTGCATCGTGCTGGCCATGCTGGCGCTGGTCGGCCTGGAGCTGATCGCCGTGCAGTACCTCCAGCTGGTGCTGCACCTGAGCCCGCTGGAGACCGGCCTGCGGCTGCTGCCGCTCACCTTCGCCGCCATGGCGGCGGGTGCCACCGGTTCGTACACGCTGGCCCGGATCGGGCCGCGGATGATGGTGTCCCTGGGCTTCGTGCTGACCGCCCTCGCCGTGCTGCTGCTGACGCTGATGGGGCAGAACGACCGGCCCGTGCTGCTGACGGTGGGCTTCGTGCTCCTCGGCTTCGGGCTGCAGACCACGCTGTTCGCGGCGTACGAGTCGATGCTGAGCGAGGCCCCGGCGGCGACGGCCGGCGGCGCGGCCTCGATCGGCGAGACCTCGTACCAGCTCGGCGCGGGCATGGGCATCGCGCTGCTGGGCAGCGTGATGAACGCGGCGTACCGGCCGGGGCTGGCGGACGTTCCGGGGGTCGCGGCGGCGGACTCGGCGGGCGCGGCCAATTCCCTGGGCGAGGCCTACCAGATCGCCGCGCACCTCGGCGGGCCGGCGGGAGCCGCGCTGGCCGCGGCGGCGCGGCATTCGTTCGTGCACGGGCTGCACGTCACGCTCGTGGTGAGCGCGGGGTTGTTGTTCGCGGGGGCGTTGATGGCGCTGAAGCTGCCGAAGGTCATGGAGTGCGGCGTGCCGGTGCCGTCCGGCGGTGAGCAGGAGTCGGAGGCCGCGGCGACCCGGGTCGCGCTGCCCGCGCAGGTGAAGGCCGAGCCGTGCCCTTCTCCGGTGGAGCAGGCGGGCTGAGCCGTCGGCTGCGGCTCCGCCGCCGGGGCTCCGCCGTGGGGCTGCGCCGGGCCGGGCGAGGTCTGCGGGTGCGGCGCCGCCGCCGGGGCTCCGCCCCGGACCCCGCGCCTCAAACGCCGGCGAGGCCGGGTTGGCCAGTCGGGGCTGGATTTCGTGTGGTCGGGGCCGCTAGCGTCAGCGGCGTGGTGCAAAAACTTGCGCTGCTAGGTTCTGTCGGCCGGGCCGGCCGCGACGCGGCCCCCGGCACCACGCGGCCCTCGGGCCGCCCAGGCCGCCGGGAGGCCCCGTGTCCTTCGTACCCACCGATCCACTCGGGCTCGACGAGCTCCTCGGGCCAGAGGACCTCGCCATCCGGGACACCGTCCGCGGCTGGGCCGCCGACCGGGTCCTGCCGTACGTCGCCGAGTGGTACGAGAGCGGTGAGCTGCCCGGGATCCGGGAGCTGGCGCGGGAGCTCGGTTCCATCGGGGCGCTCGGGATGTCCCTCACGGGCTACGGGTGCGCCGGGGCCAGTGCCGTGCAGTACGGGCTCGCCTGCCTGGAGCTGGAGGCCGCCGACTCCGGGATCCGCTCGCTGGTCTCCGTGCAGGGCTCGCTGGCCATGTACGCGATCTGGAAGTACGGCTCCGAGGAGCAGAAGCAGCGCTGGCTGCCCGGCATGGCGGCCGGTGAGCTGATCGGCTGCTTCGGGCTGACCGAGCCCGACGTCGGCTCCGACCCCGCAGCGATGCGGACCTACGCGAAGCGCGACGGCACCGACTGGGTGCTGAACGGGCGCAAGATGTGGATCACCAACGGTTCCGTGGCCGCGGTCGCCGTGGTGTGGGCGCAGACCGACGAGGGGATCCGCGGGTTCGCGGTGCCCACCGACACCCCCGGGTTCTCCGCCCCGGAGATCAAGCACAAGTGGTCCCTGCGGGCGTCCGTGACGAGCGAGCTGGTCATGGACGACGTACGACTGCCCGCCGACGCGGTGCTGCCGGGAGTGACCGGGCTCAAGGGTCCGCTCGGCTGCCTCAGCCACGCGCGGTACGGGATCGTCTGGGGATCCATGGGCGCGGCGCGCGCCTGCTTCGAGGCCGCGCTCGACTACGCGAAGACCCGGGAGCAGTTCGGTCGGCCGATCGGGGGCTTCCAGCTCACCCAGGCCAAGCTCGCGGACATGGCCCTCGAACTCCACAAGGGCATCCTGCTCGCCCACCACCTGGGCCGGCGGATGGACGCGGGCACCCTGCGGCCGGAGCAGATCAGCTTCGGCAAGCTCAACAACGTCCGCGAGGCCATCGCTATCTGTCGCACCGCGCGGACCATCCTCGGTGCCAACGGGATCTCCCTCGAATACCCCGTCATGCGGCACGCCACCAACCTCGAATCGGTCCTCACCTACGAGGGCACCGTCGAGATGCACCAACTGGTGCTGGGCAAGGCACTCACCGGGCTCGACGCCTTCCGGTGAGGGCCCTGCCTAGCTCTGGTTGAAGAAGTCGCGCGAGCGGCCGGCGGGCTCGCCGTTGACGATCTGGGTGTCGGCCGGGGTCAGGAGGAAGACCCTGGTCGCCACCCGCTCGATCGATCCGCGCAGCCCGAAGGTCAGTCCGGCCGCGAAGTCGACGACGCGCTTCGCGTCGCCCGGGTCCATCGAGGACAGGTTCACGATGACGGGGACGCCGTCGCGGAACAGCTCGCCGATGCCGCGCGCGTCACGGAAGCCGTCCGGGGTGACCGTCGCGATCCGCCGGCCGTGCTCCACCGCCGACTCGGACGCCACCTTGACCCGGGGGTCGGTGACCCACGCGTCGCCGGGGCCGGACACCGAACCGTGCTGGCGCTCCACCGCCTCCGCGTAGTCGTCGTCGTAGTAACGCTCGTCGTCGCTGTCCTCCACGAGACCCAGCCAGGCACTCGCCTTGCGCACCGAACCCATGGACTGCCTCCTTTCATCGCGGTCAGTCTGTCTTTTCTCCGCTGCCCCTATGCTCGTCCATGATGCTGACAACGCGCCAAGTGGATAGCCGCCGCGCAGAGGTTTCGTGACGGTACTGGTGCAGAACATCCGTTGCACGGTCAAGGATCCTGGCAGCTACCACTGCTGTCTGAGTGAAAATACGACTGCTACCTCCGAATGGGTGACCCGTTGCGGCGTTCGGGTGGCGGCGCGGGCTCGGTACGATGCCCCGCAGGCACGCGTACGACTCACGGGGGAAGCGGTTTGTTCGGCATAGTCAGACCTTGCACGCACCGGCTCGGCGAGCGGTTCAAGGCGGAGTGGATGGCCCATCTCTGCGGGCTCTGCCTGGCACTTCGGGGTGACCACGGCCAGTTCGCGAGGATCGTCACCAACTACGACGGGCTGCTCGTCTCCGTTCTGACGGATGCTCAGTCGGGTCCGGCCGCCGGCTCCCGGCGCACCGCGGGTCCCTGCCCCCTGCGCGGGATGCGCACCGCCTCCGTGGCCAACGGCGAGGGCGCGCGGCTCGCCGCGGCCGTGTCGCTCGTGCTGGCCTCGGCGAAGGTGCGGGACCACGTCGCCGACCGGGACGGGCTGTTGGCCCGCGCCCCCATCGCCCTGGCCGCCCGCAAGGTGGCCCGAGGCTGGGACCGGGCCGGCGCCCGGACCGGGGCCTCGCTCGGCTTCGACACGGCGGTGCTCGTCGACGCCGTGGACCGGCAGGCCGGCATCGAGACGCTGGCGGGCATCGGCACGCCGGTGCTCGTCGTGACCGAGCCGACGGAGACCGCGACGGCCGCCGCCTTCGCCCATACCGCCCAGCTCGCCGGACGGCCAGGCAACGCCCCCGCGCTCGCCGAGGCGGGCCGGTACTTCGGCCGGCTCGCGCACCTGCTCGACGCGGTGGAGGACCAGGCCGCAGACGCCGCGGCGGGCGCCTGGAACCCGCTCACGGCCACCGGCACCTCCCTCACCGAGGCCCGCAGGCTGTGCGACGACGCGCTGCACGGCATCCGGCTCGCACTGCGCGAGGTCGAGTTCACGGACGCGGGGCTCGCCCACCGGCTGCTCGTGCACGAGCTGCGCACCTCGGTGGACCGGGCCTTCGGCACGAGCAGCTGCGGGCACGGGCACGCGGCGACGAACTCCGCCGGGCAGGGCGGCGGGCCGTACGCGGCGAACCCGTACGCGGGCAGCCCCCAGTCCGGTGGCAACCCGTACGGCTCGAACCCGTACGCCCCGGGCGCGCCGCAGGCCCCGAGCGGGCCGGGTACGCCCCCGCCCATGGGGCCCGGCGGCGGTGGCGGCGGCTGGGGCGGTCTGCCGCCGCAGCGGCCGCGACGCGGGCTGCTGGCGGGCTGCGCGGTGGCCATCGGGCTGTTCTGCACCTGCCAGCTGTGCTGTGCCGAGCACGAAGGTCCGTGGTCACGGGAGCGCAAGGAGCCGTGGTGCGACGCCGGCGACTGCTGCGACGGCTGTGACTGCTGCAGCAACTGTGACGGCTGCTGCTGTGACGGCTGCTGCTGCGACGGCTGCGGCTGCGACTGCTGACCCCCTCGGGCTGAGGCGCCGTCAGGACCGTTTTCCCTTCCGGCACGTACAGGTCCGGACGGCGTACCCCGGCTCCACCAGGGGTTTCCGTCCGGACCGGTGTGGAAGGGTTGAGCGGCATGAGCGATGACGAAAACGATCCGCAGGCCGCATGGCACGCATGGCACGAGCATCGGGCGGCCATCGTGTCCGCCCCGTACGGTCCCCTGGCGCTGATCGGAACCCACTGGCTCGCCGACTACCCGGAAGGTCGAATTCCGGCCGTTCCGGGGCGTTGGCGCACGACCGGCGGCGGAGTGGCGCTGACGGCCGCCCCCGGGGATTCCCTTCAGCTCGACGGCGAGCCCTTCACCGGTGACGCGGAACTCGCCGCGGACGAGGGCCCGCCCTCGCGCTCCCGGCTCACCGCCGGGGACATGCGACTCGTCGTGATCCGTCGCGAAGGGGAGTGGGCGGTACGCGTCTTCGACCCCGGATCCGAAGCCCGCAGGGCCTTCGGCGGCATCGAGGCGACCCCGTACGATCCCGCATTCGTCCTGCCCGGGCGGTTCACGCCGTACGGCGAACAACGGACCGTCCAGGTGGACAACGTCGACGGGCAAGCGCGCGGACTCGGCCTCGGCGGCGAGCTGGCCTTCCGCTTCGGCGGTGTCGAGCACACCCTCCAGGTCGCCGTCGACGAGGACGACGGAAGCCTCTGGGCCGTCTTCGGCGACGCCACCGGCGGACGCTCCAGCTACCGGTTCCGTTTCCTGAAGCCGGGCGTCCCGGGTGCGGACGGCTCGATCACCGTCGACCTGAACCGGGCCCTGCTGCCGCCCTGCGCCTTCGCCGACCACTTCATCTGCCCCTTCCCACCCCCCGGGAACACGCTGCCGTTCGAGGTGGCGGCGGGCGAGCGGCGGCTGAAAGGCGCCCTTGCGACCGGTATCTGACGACAGGACACTCCCGACAGCGCTTGTCAGGGGCACGGCCAAAATTCACGCGCCGGTCATGCCTCCGACTGCGCCTCACGGGCGCCGGCACCCCCACAGCCGCCGGGCCCCCGAACCCTCTCCAGGAGGACGAGAAGTGAGGATCAAGCGCATCACCCGTACCAGGCTCCTCGCGGTGGCCACCGGCCTGGCCGCCGTGGCCGCGCTCGCGGCGCCCACCGTGGCGAGCGCGGAAGCCGTCAAGGACGGCAAGGACACAGCTTTCAGCGAGGCGAGGCTCGCCTCCGTCAGCGCATCCGTGCTGCGCGCCGACGTCGCGGGCACCGCCTGGTACACCGACACCGCCACCGGCACCCTGGTGGTCTCCGCCGACTCCACGGTCTCCGCCGCCGACATCGCCAGAATCAAGCGCGAGGCCGGAGCCGACGCCGGAGCCCTGCGCATCGAGCGCACCCCCGGCAAGCTCTCCAAGCTGATCTCCGGCGGCGACGCGATCTACGCGTCGAGCTGGCGCTGCTCGCTCGGCTTCAACGTGCGCAGCGGCACCACGTACTACGTCCTGACCGCCGGGCACTGCACCGACGGCGCGGGCACCTGGTGGACCAACTCCTCCCACACCACCACGATCGGCGCGACGGTCGGCTCCAGCTTCCCCACCAACGACTACGGCCTGATCCGCTACGACAACGCCTCGCTCGCCCACCCGGGCACCGTCGGCAGCCAGGACATCACCAGCGCGGTCAACGCCACCGTCGGCATGTCCGTGACCCGGCGCGGCTCCACCACCGGCACCCACGGCGGCTCGGTGACCGGCCTCAACGCCACCGTCAACTACGGCGGCGGCGACGTCGTCTACGGCATGATCAAGACCAACGTCTGCGCCGAGCCCGGCGACAGCGGCGGCCCGCTCTACTCGGGCACCCGCGCCGTCGGCCTCACCTCCGGAGGCAGCGGCAACTGCACCTCGGGCGGCACCACCTACTTCCAGCCCGTGGTCGAGGCCCTCAACGCCTACGGGGTCAGCGTCTACTGACGGGTGACCCACGCGCCCCCGCCACACCCCTGGACGTCCTCCCGCCTTCTGGGAGGATGTCCAGGGTGTCCGTGTCCACGGGGGAGGCAGGGGTCCGAATGAAGCGAATCGGCGTGACGGGGCACCGGTGCATCCCGGACGAGGTGCTCGACCACGTGGAGAGCGGCCTGCGTGACGTACTGGGCGGCCACGAAGGCCCGTTGGAGGCCCTCTCCAGCCTCGCCGAGGGAGCGGACCAGATGTTCGCCGCCATCGCGCTGGAATACGGCGCGGGCCTCACCGTCGTGATCCCCAGCGGGGACTACGAGGACGCCTTCGAGGACACCGAGTCCCTCGCCCGCTACCGCGGACTCAAACGGCGGGCCACGCAGGAGGTCCGGATGGACTTCGCCCGCTCCACCGACGAGGCCTACTACGCCGCCGGCACCTACATCGCCGACTCCTGCGACCGGCTCGTCGCCGTCTGGGACGGGCTGCCCGCCCGCGGACACGGCGGCACCGCCGAGATCGTCGCCTACGCCCGCGCCCTCGGCAAACCGGTCACCGTGATCTGGCGCGAGGGCGTGACCCGGGACTGAACCGCGGGCCACGCCCCCCCGTGCGTACGCCTCAACTGCTGTGCCGGGCCAGCCAGTCCGTGTGCTGGGGAGAGACGTACCGCTCCGTCTCGTACACCGCCGACGGCCACTGGGACTCGGTGATGGTCGTCTGCATCACCACCATCATCGCCGCCAGGTCCTGCTCGATCAGGGTGTGCGCCTCGATCAACGGATGGTGGCGGCGCACCTCGTTCCACGCGATGCCGGCCGCCGCCGCCGCGCTCAGCAGCCCGGTGAGCTTCGGCCCCGGTCCCGAGCCGAACGCCCCGAACAGGGCGAACAGCAGGGCCAGACAGGTCAGCAGCACGATCGTCCACGACCACAGGGCCGTCGCCCGCCGGGAGACCTCCGTCTTGCGCCGGTACCAGTTGCGCTGCTCGATCAATCGGTCCCGCACGTACGTCTCCCGCCGCACCTGGTAGTCCAGACCCCTCAGCCTGAACATCGCGCCGGTGATCTCCCCGCCCTCCGGGAGCGCCCCGGAGGTCCGCGGATCCTCCCAGCCCATCTTCTTCAGCTCGTCCAGCCCCGCCTCCAGCCGCGTCCGGTACGTGGCCTCCGCCCCCGCCACCTCGCTGCCGAACGGCGCTCCGTGCACGGCGTACCGCCAGGCCAGGGACTTGATGAACTCGGCCGCGCTCCGGTTGAGCTGCCACTGCGGGCGGGCCCGGCGCCGGGTCGCCCGCACGCCCACCCCCAGCACCCCGGCGTACGCGAGCACGCTGAGCAGCCCGAACAGGTACAACGAACCCAGCCGGGGGCCCGTCGGCAGCGCGGCGGCCGCCGCGGCCGCGACGAGCAGCAGCAGCTGGGCGCGCGTCGCCTGGGTGGACTCGCGCTGCCGGGAGATCGCCGCTTGGTCGGTGTGGTGGAAGAGGGCCGGCAGGTCCTCGTTTCGAAAGGTCATGCTGTCGGGCACAGCGCCCCCCTGCTGTCGATCGGATCGATCGGAACGATCCGGAGGAGGGAGGCGGGGACCGGTGCGGTCCCCGCCTCCCTCCTGCGGATCACACGGCGAGCGGCTCCAGGTCGCGGTGGACCCGCCGCTCGTCACGGGCGTACCGGGTCAGACCGTGGTCCTCGCCGAGCAGCCGCGTCAGCTCGCCGACCGCCTCGGCCCGCAGCCGGGCCGCCTCCTCCTTGCGGCCCAGCGAGTCCAGGCTGACCGCCATGTTCGAGGCGCTCGCCAGGGTCTCCGGGTGGTGCGCCCCGAGCGCCTCGCGCAGCCGCATCACCGCCAACCGCTCCAGCTCCAGGGCGCCCTCCGGATCGCCCAGGTCGGCCCGGGTGTTGGCCAGGTTGAGGTTGGCGAAGACCGTGTGCGGGTGGTTGTCGCCGAGCACGTCCCGCATCAGCCGGATCGTCTGCCGCAGCATGGTCTCCGCCGTCTCGGCCGCGCCCGTGCCCCAGTGGAAGACCGCCAGGTTGTTCACGGCCGCCAGGGTGTACGGGTGCCGCTCGCCCGGCACCTTCATGTACTCGTCCACCACCTCCTGCGCCAGGTCCCGGGCCGCGCCCGGCTCCCCGGTCGCGAAGAGGTCCGAGGCCAGGTTCAGCTCGCAGGACAGCAGGTCCGGGTTGACCGAGGTGTACTTGGCCCGGTAGCGGGCCCGGGTGGCCGTGGTCAGCCTGAGCGCGTCCTCCAGCTGGCCCGCCCGGCGCAGCGACACCGCGAGGTTCTTCGCGGCCGCCAGGGTGCCCGGGAAGGCCCGGCCCAGCGTGCGCTTGTAGCTCTCGTACGTCCGGCTGAGCAGCTGCACCGAGTCCTCGTAGCGGCCCACCTCGCGCAGGTCGCGGGCGAGGTTCTGCGCGGAGGACAGGGTGTACGGGTGCTCCGGCCCCAGCACCTCCGTGCGCAGGTCGTGGACCTCCTGGTCGATCTCGCGGGCTCTGGTGTACTGCCCGACGAGCCGCAGGTTCAGCGCCAGGTTGTTCGCCGCCGCCAGCGTGCGCGGGTGCGCCTCGTGGAAGATCTGGCTGAAGCCCTCGTGCGCGTCGGTCGCCAGCTCCATCGCCTCGCCGTACTGGCCCAGGGCGCCCAGGGTGTTGGCGAGACCGCTCATGGTCATGTACGTGTGCGGGTGCGAGGGCCCGAGGACGGCCTTCTGCCGCTCCAGCGTGACCTCGTCCAGCTCCTTCGCCTCCACGAACCGGCCCTGCGAGCGCAGGATGTTCGACAGGTGGAAACGCAGGTACAGGTACTGGAGGTCGTCGTTGCCCAGCATCTCCTTCCAGGCTTCCCGCAGCTCCTCGCCGAGCGCGTACGCGGCCTTGAAGTCACCGCGCTTCCACAGGTAGCGGACCCGGTCGATCAGCAGGCGGCGGGTCTCCGGCTCCTTGCAGTACCGGGCCTCCGACGGGGTCAGGTGCGACCAGATCGTGTTGAACCGCGGCCAGGTCTCCGGGTTGTCGATCGGCTCGTCGTCGTCCGGGCGGGCGCCGGCCAGGATCCGGTGGACGGCGTGCCGGGCCTCCCGCTGCTCCTCCTCCGTCATCTGCGACCGGATCACCGCCTGCACCAGGCGGTGCACCTGGATGCTGTTGCTGACCTGGTCGACCTTGGCCAGCGCGAACCGGCCGATCTCCCGGATCACCCGGCCCAGCACCAGCTTCTCCTGGAGCGAGGAGTCGTACGGCTTGAGGGCGTCGATCATCTCCTTGCTGTAGAGCAGGTTCGCCGAGATCGGCTCCGGCGCCAGGAACGCGCAGAGCTGGAGCAGCCGCACGGCGGCGGGGGAGCGGGACTGCAGCCGCTCGATGGAGATGTTCCAGGTGGCGGCCACCGGCTCCGGGTATCCCGGCGGCTGGTTCAGCCCGAGCACCCGGGCCGCCTGCTGGGCCAGCTGCTCGATGTACGCCGACACCGGGGTCGCGGTCTCCGCGATCCACGCGCCCGCCTGCTCGACGGCGAGCGGCAGGTCCCCGACCGCTATCGCCACCTGCTCGGCGTCCTCCTTGCTGAGCCCCGGGGCCCGGCGCTGGAGGTGCTCGATGGACTCCTCGCGCAGGAACACGTCCACCGGGAGCGCGTCGCCGTACTGCGACCAGGACTGGTTGCGCGAGGTCACCAGAACGTGGCCCGGGCCGCCCGGCGGGAAGAACCGCTTGAGGGTCTCCGGGTCGTCCGCGTTGTCGAAGACCAGCAGCCAGCGCGAGGACGGCACCCCGCGCCGCAGCAGGTCGATCGCCTCCTGCGAGGCGGCCGCCATGTCCTCGCCGGTCTGCGCGCCGAGACGTACGGCCAGCTCCGCGAGGGCCGCGACCACGTCGTCGGTCTGCTCCGAGGAGATCCACCACACCAGGTCGTAGTCGGCCATGAACCGGTGGACGTACTCCAGCGCCACCTGCGTCTTGCCGACGCCGCCGAGGCCGAACAGGGTCTGCGGCTGCGGCAGCACCACCGAGATCCCGCCGCCGAGCTGGTCGCGCATCCGCTCCAGCACCATGGAACGCCCCGTGAAACCGGGGTTGCGGGGCGGCGCGTTCCAGATCTTCGGGACGGTCCCCGGGAAGCGCGGGCCGGGCTGGGAGGCACTGGCCACGGTGTCGGTCAGGGCCGCCGGCCGCTCCACCGCGCGCAGCAGCGCGGTCGTCGCGTGCACCTCGTCGAGGCGGAAGAGGTCCACCGGATTGCGGTCGATGTAGGGCGTGGCGAGCCGTACGTCGCCCACGCGCAGCGCCACCAGATGGCGTCGGCCGCCGGTCGGGTCCTCGGCGGCGGCCCGCTCCCACACGTCCACGGCCCGGGCGGACTTGAGGTAGGCGCTGGAGAGCAGCACCACGGTCCGGGCGGCGTTGTCGATGCTGATGCCCGTCCCGCCGATGGTGTCCCCGGCGTCCGGGCCGGGGGTCCGTTCGGCGGACACGTCCCTCGGGACGACCCGGAAACCGGCCCGGGTGAGCACCGACTCGATCCAGTCGGCCCACATCCGGTTCTCGGCGACGTACGAGAGGAACAGGTCGGCGGGGAGCGCGGGGCGGCGACGGGTGAACGCGTCCCGGATGCGCAGGCGCACCTCCTCGCCGATGACCGGCATGGAGGTGATGGCGCCCTCGGTGACCACGGTGGTCAGCCGCTCGAAGGCGGAGAGGAGGGAGTTGGTGAGCCCGGCCTCGTCGCCGAAGGTGGCCAGGGTCTCCTCGTAGGCGTAGTAGGGGCGGTAGGGGATCTCCACCGCACCCCAGTAGGAGGTGAGTTCGTCACCGACCAGACCGTTCGGGAACCGGTCGAACTTGATCCGGGCCAGCGCGCGGCCCGCGTCCGCCTTCTCCTTCTCGCCCTCGTCGATGCGCATCGGAACGGGGTAGATCTTGATGCCCCGGTCGTTGAACCGCTCGTCGATCTGCCGGGCCACCGAGGCGGCGCCGTCGATGGACTGGTCGGAGAGGGTGAAGCAGTCCACCAGGATGTCGGGGAGGTGGACCGTGCAGATGTCGGCGATGTCGGAGAGGCCGGTGCGGCTGTCGATCAGGACGTAGTCGTAGTTGCTCTTCATGTCCTCCCGTAAGGCGTCGAAGAAGAGCCCGCCGCCGAGGCGGTCGTAGAAGTTGTCCCAGTCGAAGGTGGAGACGGTCGCGGAGTACTCGCGGTTCTGCCGCCCCGCCGAGACGAAGTCCAGGGTGCCGCCGTCCGGGAACTCCCAGCCCAGGGTCTCGGGGGTGAGGGAGACGGCGTGCGGCTGGATCCGCGCGTAGTCCCGGTGCCAGTCGTCGGCGCGCTGCACCGGGCTGGTGGCGGCCCACGCGTACTCGCTGATCAGGTCGATGACCCCGGTGGTCGCCCCGAGGGTGGAGGGGTCCAGGAAGGGGTGGAAGAAGCGGTGCAGGCCCGGGGCCTCCAGGTCCCAGTCCACGGCGAGGACCCGCTTGCCGTTGGCCGCGAGGATCCAGGCGGTGTTGGCGAGCGCCATGGTGCGGCCCGTGCCGCCCTTGTACGAGTAGAAGGTGACGATGCGTCCGTCACGGCTGTCTTCGCTGTCACGACTCGCTGTCATCCGCGTCCCCCCGATCGGTGTCGTTGCTGTCGTCGCTGTCTTCTTCGTGCTCGCCGTCGTGTGCGTCCTCGTGTGCGTCGTCGTGTGTCCCGGTCGGGAAGGGCACTCTCGGCGGGGCGGGCGGTCCGCTCATTCCCATGGGCCCCAGCAGCCGCGGCCGTTCGATCTGGGTGTTGCCGGCCGGCAGGTACACCTGGGCGTGTCTGAGGAACTGCTGGGCGGCGGCCTCGACCACCTGCGGGAGGATCTGGCCCAGCGTCTCCATGCTGGCCACGCCGTTGGCGGCGGCCCGGCACGCGGCCCGGCCCTGCCGCATCTTGACGGGCAGGGTCTCCTCCAGCCGCCGGGCCAGCTCGGCCTCCTTGGCGCGGGACTGGCTGTCGTAGCGGTTCCACGGCACGACCACGTTGATCCACGGGCGGTGCTCCTGGTCGAAGGCGGCCAGGCGCTGGCGGCGGTGCTCGTCCTCCACCGCCCACCGGTCGACGATCAGGATCTCGGGGCGGGTCGGCGGCTGCTTGCTGTCGAAGTGACCGGCCTCGTCGTCGAAGGAGGCCACGGTGGTCTGGTAGTTGAGGTTCTTGACCAGGTCCTCGGCGACGTACGCGATGGGCCGCTGGGCGACCGGATGGTACGGGTTCCACTCCAGGGCGCTCTCCCCGTAGTACTCGGGGCTGCGGCCCTCCGGGAGGTCGTGCCGGGAGGCTGCCGCGACCGTCACGTGCAGGGTGCGGGAGGGGCCGCCGGCGGGACTCCCCGTGGTGCCGAAGGCGCTGGGGACCACCCGGTAGTCCACCGGCCGGACGGGTGCGAGGTCGACGTTCTTGCCGACGTGGACGATGCGCCGGGCGAGTTCGTACACGGCCTTCTCGTACTGCTCCGCGTATCCGCGCAGCTTGATCAGCCCGTACAGCCCGTCGGTGACGTAACGCTCGCCGAAGGTGTTGTGGTTGAACTGCAACCGCTCGGCGGGACCGGGCAGTTGGGAGGGCGGCACCGGCACCCATAACGCGGGCACGATGGCCTCGGGAGGCTGGCCGCCCGGGCTGACCGCCCCGTGGTGGATGGCGCGCTGCGCGAAGGCGTACCACTCCTTCCCGCACATCTGGCTGGTGAAGTACCGCGGTGAGAACAGGGGAACGAAGACACGACAGTTGGCGAGCGCCTCGGCGAGCCGTTCCGACCAGCCCTCACCGCTGCGTATGTCCCGGTCCATGAAGCCGACCGGGAAGCCGGCGGGCAGGTCCGTCATCGCCATGACATGACCGCAGAGATCACGGAAGAGGCGCTCCACCCACATGTCCGGGTCGGGTCCCCCCGCTCCGAATCTCGGCGTATGCGCGTAGCTGAGAAAAAAGTACGGCTCCCCTTTTTTTGCGGGCACACGACCCCCGTCCCGAAGATTGCGAGCGAAGGAACATCATTCCGGAGCTGCTTCGCCGCATCCCCTCATCGTTCAGTCAATCAGCGTCGGTTTTCGGTCATCCACTCGAGCGCGTGATCAACGGCCTCGGGCAGGGAGAAGAGCATGGCCGAAGCCCCTCCCACCCGCCCCCTGCGCACCCCGGAGTCCGGGAACGCGCCGCCGATCTCGGCGAAATCGCTGTCGTCCAGCGCGACGTCCTCGTACGAGGTCCACTCCCCCTCTTGCAGGTGCCCCTGCCGGTCCCGCAGGGGCCCCTGCCTTTCCCCTGGAAGGTTCACCTTCACCACACACTCGTACATGCGCAAGGGGGGCTTCGGAATTCGATACTCCGCGAGATGGAATGCCGAGCAGACGGAAAATCCCACATTGATCATGAGTACCTGGGCCCCCTCCCAGCACAGCTTTCCCAGCGGCGACTCCTCGCCCATGTGGCTTTCCAGCCGGTGCCCGGAACAGAGCCGCTCCGCGTCGGCGCCGACCGCGGCGAAGGAGGTCTGCGGGTGGGCGCTGCGCGCGGCTCCGGGCGCGGTACGGACGGCCTCGGCCAGCGCGCCCATGCCCTGGCTGGGGGTGCTCGCCGGGTCGAAGGCGGGCATCCGCTCCCGGAAGGCCGCCACCTCGGGCCCCGACAGCCCGGCGATCCGCGCCAGGTGCGCGCTGGAGGTGGTGGAGTTCTCCGGGGTGAACGCGGGGACCACGAGCGTCCCGCGCGGCCCGAGCACGCCCAGCAGGGCGTCCCGCAAGGGCTCCGCCCCGAGCCCCGTCCCCCCGAGCGAGGCGTGCACGAGCAGCCGCATCCCCGGCCGCACCCCGAGCAACCGCAGGTGCACCGCGAGGGCCAGTACGCCTCGCGGCTCGCCGGAGGGAACCGGGGCCGTCCCCGCCCGGGCGGGGACGGCCCCGACAGGGCCGTCGGCCGCGCTGCCCCGTCGTCGGTCCGCGGCCGGGCTTCCGCCGGCCGGGACCGGGGGTCCGCCGAGGGGCGCGCGTGCGGCTGCGGCCGGGCCGTCCGGGACGAGGGCTTCGCCCGGCGGCGCGGGCATTGCCGGGCCGGTGCCGCCCCCGTTGCCCGGGCCGGAGGCCGTCACGCGTGGACCGCCTTCAGTTCCCAACGGAGTTCCTCGACCAGCCGCTTGCCGGTGACGGTCAGCTCCGCCGCCCCCGCGAGCCGGTCCAGGGCCTGGTGGATGTGGTCCGAGCCGCCCGGCTCCGGGGACTTCGTGGCCCGCCGGTAGGCCTCCACCGCCACCCGCTCGTGGACGTCCGCCAGCAGCCGGGACACCGGGACGGGGCGGGAGCGCCACGGCGACGGGTGCTGCCACTGCCCGTCCAGCGCGTACAGGTCGGCCACCTCGGTCAGCGCCCGCAGCCGGGCCCGGCGCTGCCCGGTGAGCAGCGCCAGCGCGGTCTCCGGGACCCCCGCCGTGTACGGCACCCCGAGCGCCCCCGGCCCGTGCCGGCCCGCCTCGCCCCAGTCGCCGGCCCGCGGGCCGCCCGCGAGCGGGGTCAGCGTGGTCAGCCCGCCGGCCGCCGACCGGGCGAACTCCGGTACGGCGGAGCGCAGCAGCGCCCACGCCCCGTCGAGGCGGCCCCGCCACTCCTCGGTCTCCCCGGCGCCGAGCCGCAGCCTGGGCGGGCGGGCGAAGCAGTTGCGGTACGGGTCGAGGTCCTCCAGCGCGACCGGAATCTCGTCCGGTCCGGGGGACCAGGTCCGTACGGGCTGCCAGCGCGCGTCGCCCGCGGCGGGGCCGAAGCGGTGCTCGGTGCGGCCGTCCCGGGCGACGTACCCCTCGTCCGCGACGCGCAGCACGGCGCGGCCCTCGGTGCCGGGCTCTCCGAGCCGCAGCAGCCCGAGCGTCGGCAGGTACACCTCGCCGTCGCGGAAGGCCACCTCGGCCGGCAGGTCCAGTCCGCCCCGCAGCACCGCGGCCGCCGCGAGCGCGGTCAGCCTGCGGGCGGCCTCGGGGCCGTCCGGGGCGTCGGCGCCGTCCAGGGCCGCCAGGATCCAGGTACGGGTGAACGGGTGGTCCAGTACGGCGTCCGACGCCAGGGCGCCCGCCTCCCCGGCCCGCTCCGCCGCGCCGAGCAACTCCCAGGCGCGGGCCCAGTCGGGCTCGGCGGCCAGGTCCGCGTGCAGGCGGGCCAGCAGGACCCGGGTCAGCTCCTGCTGGGAGCCGGCCAGCCGGTCGGGGTCGGTCAGTTGCGGAGCGGTCGTGGCGGCGGCGGTGCGGCCCTCGACCCCGTCCACCAGTTCGCGCAGATCGGTGCAGTAGACGGAGGGGTTGTCGAAGCCGTTCGCGTCCCGGTAGCGGTGCGTGTAGAGCCCGCCCCCGCACGAACGTACGACGGGGCACCGGCGGCACGCATCGCTGACGCCCGCCAGGCCCAGCTGTCGGGCACGGACCCCGGGATGGGCCGCGACCTGGTCAAACGCGTGGTCGAAGACGTTGAAGCCGGTCGCCGCGGCGCCCTCGAAGGCGCTCTTGAGCGAGTCCACCTGCTCCAGCGTCCCGTCGGTTTCGACGACGACCAGGTCGGTGGGCGCGAGCCCGAGGGACTCGGTGAGGCTGGGCCCGCCGCGCAGGGTGGACAGCAGGGAGTCGAAGAGCCGTACGGGAACCGGCCGTTCGAGCCGCTCCCAGTGGTCGAAGATCCGCAGGAGCCAGCGGGCGTAGGCGTCGGGGGCGTCGTCGGGGCGGGCCGGAGGCGTTTCCCACGTGGCGTGGGGGAGGAGGAAGTCGACCCGCGGCGGCTCCAGTTCGACGAGCGCGTCCAGTACGGCGACGGGGTCGTTGGCCACGTCCACGGTGCAGAGCAGACCCTGGTAGAGGTGGCGGTACGGCGCGGAGCGGAGCAGGGCGACGGCGGCCAGGACCAGCGGATGGCTCGTACGGCCGTCCGCGAAGCGGCGGTGGCGGTCGTTGGCGGCGCGGTCCCCGTCGAGGGAGATACCGACCCGTACGCCGAACTCGTCGAAGAGGTCGAGATAACGGGTGCTGAGCTGGAGGCCGTTCGTGTGGATCCGCAGGTCGAGTTCGGCGGTCCCGGCGAGGGCCCGTGTGAACTCCTCGCACACGAGGCGGAGTCGGGCGGGGCCCGCCAACAGGGGTTCCCCTCCATGGAGGATCACCGTGACGGAGGGGAGTGCATGGTCACGGGCATGTTCGGCGAGCCTGGACGCGGTGGTCGCAATAACCTCGGGGGAGATCACTTTCGGCCGGGCTCGCCAGCTCTGATCTGCGTGTTCGTAGACGTAGCAATGATCACAAGCAAGATCGCATCTGCTGTGAACTTTCAGGACGATCTCGCGAAAAGCGATCAGGCCGGTCATTCCACCAGTCTAGAGCGCTTACTCCGCCGTCAGAGGGCGGAGTTGAAGATGGGGGCCTGGACGGCGCGGCCGGATTCCGTCTTCAGCACCCGACCGAGTGCGGCGGCCGCGGAAGCACTGCGGACGTCGATCCGGTCGAGGGGGACCCGGTCGGCCTTGACCGTGCAGGTCGGGGGGGTTGCGGAAGTGTTCACGACACCGTCCTCGGGGAAGCCATGTTGAATGGTCATGTGAATGACAGCAGCCACGTGCTGATGTCAAGGGGGACTTTACTCGGCCACACTCCATTGAGCGACCGAGACATGACGCCGGATCACCCGTTCTATAGAAAGCGTGCAGCATTACCCGAGGTCGGCCAATCGCCCGTTTGCCGCACGTCAAGATCCTTTTCTCTTTCCGGCGGTCCGGGGACGGTCGGGAGTCGTGCACGGAACGGGTCTGACCTGCGCGGAGTCCGGTCGGTAGGTTGGCCGGATGACCACCACACCGCTGATCCTGCTGTTGTCCGGAAGTCTGCGCGCCGGTTCCTCCAACGAGGCGGTGCTGCGCACCGCGCACGCCGTGGCCGCCGAGGGCCCCGCACGGGTGCGGACGATCTTCTACGAGGGGCTGGCGGCCCTGCCGCACTTCAACCCGGACGACGACGTCGACCCCCTGCCGGAGCCGGTCGCGACGCTGCGGGCCGCCATCGACCGGGCGGACGCGATCCTGATCTGCGCCCCCGAGTACGCGGGCACCCTGCCGGGTTCGTTCAAGAACCTGCTGGACTGGACGGTCGGCGGCACCGAGATCGGAGACAAGCCCGTGGCCTGGGTGAACGCCGCCGCCCCGGGCCGCGGCGAGGGCGCGGAGGCCACGCTGCGCACGGTCCTCGGCTACACGGGCGCGCAGGTCGTGGAGGAGGCCTGCGTACGGATCCCCGCGAGCGGGCAGCCGTCCGGCCCGGACGGGACCCTCGCCGATTCCGCGGTACGGGAACGGCTCGGCGAGGTGCTCGGACTGCTGGCGGACGCCCGGTCGGTCTAGGGGCCGCCTTTCGGATCAGGCGGGCTGCTGTTCGCTGAGTGGGGGTGTGGGCAGGTCGCGCAGGAGCCAGGTGAGGACGTCGGGCAGCGCGCGCAGGGCCGCGAAGTGTGCGGCCGCCGGGTCGAAGGTGGTCGTGGCGCCCGGGATCCGGCGGGCCAGCCAGCGGGCGTGGCCGACGGGGGAGAACACGTCGAGCTCCCCGTGCCAGATCAGCACCGGGCAGCGGATGTCGGCGGGGTCGAAGCCCCAGGGGCTGCTGAAGGCGAGCATGTCGTCGATCCAGCCCCAGGCCGAAGTCCGCACCCCCTCGCGGTAGTTGCGCAGCAGCATCGACCGCAGACCGGCGTCCGAGACGATCATGCGGTCGCTGGCGGTCAACTCGCGGCGCAGCTCGTCGAGGAGCCGTCCGGGGTCCCGGGCGATGCCGGCCGCGCGGGGGATGAGCCGGGCCGCCAGTTCCTCGGGGTCGCTGGAGGCGGTGGTGTACTCCTTCACGTTCGACGCGGCCATCCCGGCGAACCAGTCCAGGTCCTCCGCGTCCCGGGGGGCCATCGGCACCAGGGCCGCCGTGCGGGTCACCCGGTCCGGCAGCAGGGCGGCGCAGGCCAGGGCGCCGGGGCCGCCGCCGGAGCGGCCGGCCACCGCGAAGGTGTCGAAGCCGAGGGCGTCCGCGATGGCGGCCACGTCCTGGGCGACGTCGGCGACGGTACGGCCCGGGTGGCGGTCGGAACCGCCGTAGCCGGGCCGGTCGTAGGCGATGAGCTGCATGCGGCGCTGGTAGAGGACCATGCCCCGGGGGGCCGGCCCGAGTCTGCTGCCGGGCATGCCGTGGAGCAGGAACACCGGTTTGCCGTCCGGATCGCCCCAGCGCTCCACCGTGAGCGCCCGTCCGTCCGTGGCACGCACCTGATTGCGCACGCACTGCCTCCCTCGCGGCCGATTCGACTGGTCACCGTGATTGTGCTCGCCGGCGGAGGAGCGCGGTAGGGCGCACTTCGCGCGAAATTCTTGTGAATGTTTTCACAAATGCGCAGGGGCCTTTAGTCCTCCCGCATATGCCCAGGTCAAGATGGTGGCCGAGGGGGCGTGAACGGGCGTGAACGGACCTTCGGTCCACCGGGAAAGGCCTTTTTCGGCGCCGCTGATTCCGCTTTCGGGTGTCGAATTGAGGCATCAGGAAAACAGGTCCGCGCAGGCCTTGTGGCCGGGGCGGGTTCGAAATGAGGGAGTTCCTGCCATGCAGGCCAACGAGATGGTGGACGGACTGGTCGAGAGGGCGCTGGGCGCGCTCGGCAGGTTCGAGTCGTTCAGCCAGGAGCAGGTCGACCACATCGTCAAGAAGGCTTCCCTGGCGGCACTGGGCGCACACGGCGAACTCGCCCGCCTCGCCGTCGAGGAGACCGGCCGCGGCCTCTTCGAGGACAAGGCGGTCAAGAACCTCTTCGCCTGCGAGCACGTCGTCAACTCGATGCGGGGCCTGAAGACCGCGGGCGTCATCCGCCGCGACGAACCGAACGGCATCACCGAGATCGCCGAACCCGTCGGCGTCGTCTGCGCGATGACCCCCGTCACCAACCCGACCTCGACGACGGTCTTCAAGGCGCTGATCGCGCTGAAGACCCGCAACCCGATCGTCTTCGCCTTCCACCCGTCGGCGCAGCACTGCTCCGCCGAGGCAGCCCGCATCGTCCGCGACGCGGCCGTCGCCGCCGGCGCCCCGGAGCACTGCGTGCAGTGGGTGACCGCCCCCTCGATGGAGGCGACCGCCGCGCTGATGAACCACCCGGGCGTCTCCACCATCCTCGCGACCGGCGGGAACGCGATGGTCAAGGCCGCCTACTCCTGCGGGAAGCCCGCCCTCGGCGTCGGCGCCGGCAACGTCCCGGCGTACGTCCACAAGAGCGCCCGGCTCGGCCGTGCGATCCACGACATCGTGCTCTCCAAGGCCTTCGACAACGGCATGATCTGCGCCTCCGAGCAGGCCGTCATCCTGGACCGGGAGATCTACGAGCAGGGCCTGGCCGAGTTCCGGCGGCTCGGCGCGCACGTGGTGTCCGCGGCCGAGAAGACCAAGCTGGAGCAGTACGTCTTCGGCACGACGGCCCACGCCGCCGACGTCTCCGGCGCGAAGCTGAACCCGGCGGTCGTCGGCAGGTCCCCGCGGTGGATCGCCGAACAGGCTGGCTTCACCGTCCCCGAAGGCACCTCCATCCTCCTCGTCGAGTGCGACGAGGTCGGCGAGGGCGAGCCGCTGACCCGCGAGAAGCTCTCCCCGGTACTGGCCGCCCTGAAGGCGTCCGACACCGAGCACGGACTCGAACTCGCCGCCGCGATGGTCGAGTTCCACGGACTGGGCCACAGCGCCGCCGTCCACGCCGAGGACGAGGAACTCGTCGAGGAGTTCGGCCGGCGGGTCAAGGCGGTCCGCGTCATCGCCAACTCGCCCTCCACCTTCGGCGGCATCGGCGACGTCTACAACGCCTTCCTGCCCTCGCTCACGCTCGGCTGCGGCTCCTACGGCCACAACTCGGTGTCCGACAACGTCACCGCGGTGAACCTGATCAACGTCAAGCGGATCGGACGGCGCAACACCAACATGCAGTGGTTCAAGGTCCCGCCGAAGATCTACTTCGAGCGCAACTCCCTGCGCTACCTCGGGGAGATGGAGGGCATCGGCCGGGTCTCCGTCGTCACCGACAAGACCATGGTCGCCCTCGGCTTCGTACAGAAGGTGACCGACATCCTCCAGGCCCGCGAGGGTTCCGTCGCCGTCCAGGTCATCGACGGCGTCGAACCCGACCCGGAGCTGTCGACCGTGCGGGCGGGCGCCGCGATGATGCGCGACTTCGGGCCCGACACGATCATCGGCCTCGGCGGCGGCTCCCCGATGGACGCCGCGAAGATCATGTGGCTGATGTACGAGCACCCCGAGGTGGAGTTCGCGGACACCAAGGAGAAGTTCTTCGACGTCCGCAAGCGCGCCTACACCTTCCCCTCGCTCGGCGGGAAGGCCCGGATGGTCGCCATCCCGACCACCTCGGGCACCGGCTCCGAGGTCACCCCGTTCGCCGTCATCTCCGACCCGGCCGCGGCCCGGAAGTACCCCCTCGCGGACTACGCGCTGACCCCGGACGTCGCCATCGTCGACCCGGTCCTGCCGATGGGGCTGCCGCCCGCCGTGACCGCCGACTCCGGCTTCGACGCCCTGACGCACGCGACCGAGGCGTACGTGTCCGCGTACTCCAACGACTACACGGACGGCCTCTGCCTCCAGGCGATCAAGCTGATCTTCGAGAACCTCCGGCGGTGCGTCGTCGACGGGCCGAACGACCCCGAGGCCCGCGAGAAGATGCACAACGCCGGGACGGTCGCCGGCATGGCCTTCGCCAACGCCTTCCTGGGCCTCGTGCACGCCATGGCGCACACCCTCGGCAACACCTTCCACGTCGCCCACGGCCGCACCAACGCGATCCTGCTGCCGCACGTGATCCGCCACAACGGCACGGTCACGCACAAGGCCACCCCGTGGCCGAAGGCCGAGGTCTACCGGGCCCCGGAGCGCTTCCAGGAGATCGCGAGGATGCTGGGCCTGCCGGCCGCCACCCCGGCCGAGGGCGTCGAGTCGTACGCCAGGGCCGTCGAGGAGCTCCGCACCGCGTGCGGGATCCCCGCCTCCTTTGCCGAGGCGGGCGTCGACGAGCGGGCCTTCATCGAGGCCCTGCCGGTCCAGGCCGTGAACGCCTACGCCGACCAGTGCGCCCCCGCCAACCCGCGGATGCCGATGATCGACGACATGGAGCGTCTGATGCGCCAGGCGTACTACGGCAACGCCGAGGGGGCGCCCGCCGACTGCTGAGCACACCGAACGGCCCGCCCGGGCGACAGGCCCGAGCGGGCCGTTCGCTATGCGGCGGGGATCAGGAGCGCCGCCGCCGAGCGGGCCTGCGCCAGGGCCCTCGCGCGGTCGGCGCCGCGCTGGCCGAGGACGACCCGGGTGCTCAGGCCGTCCAGCAGCGCCAGGAGTTCCGAGGCCCGGGCCGGGATGTCCATGGGGGCGAAGCGGCCCTGGTCCACGCCCTTGGCCAGCAGCGCCTCCAGGTCCCGCTGCCAGCTGTCGTCGATCTCCTCCTGGGCCGCCTTCAGCGGTTCGTTGGAGGCGGTACGGGCCCACAGCTCGATCCACAGGGTCCAGCGCGGGTCGCGCGGCCCCTCGGGGAGGTAGAGCTCCAGGTACTGGTCGAGCTTGCGGGAGGCCGTCACCCGGCGGCCGAGGAGGGCCCGGCGCTCATCGGTGAGCAGTTCCTCGCTCCAGCGCAGCGCCTCCAGCAGGAGCCGGTCCTTGCTGCCGAAGTAGTACAGGATGTGCCCGCCGCTGGTGCCCAGCCGCTCGGCCAGCTTGGACATGGTCAGAGCGGCGAGCCCGTCCTCGGCGATCGCCGCCATGGCCTCTTCGAGCATGCGTTCCTGGGCGATCTGCCCGTCGCGCCGCCGTGCCGCTCCTGCCACCGGTCCCGCCCTCCGTCCGCCTTGGCCAGACCTTATCCCGAACAGGGTCTTGACGGCCGCGTGGTCCACCCCTCATCTTGAATGCCATTCAACAACTTAGAACGCCGTTCAAGATCAGTCAGGGGTGTAAGCGGATGAGCGACGAGGTCTTCAAGGTCGAAACGCACGGCATCGACCCGATCCCGGACGAGGAACGGCACGGCAGTGCCATGGACCTCTTCTGGCTCTGGTTCGGCTCCAACCTGACCTTCACCTACGTGATCAACGGTGCCCTGGCCGTGGCCTTCGGGCTCTCCTTCTGGCAGGCCACCGCCGTGGTCGTGGTCAGCGGACTGTCGTTCTTCGCCGTCAGCGCCGCCGGGCTCAGCGGGATCCGCACCGGCACCGCCACCCTGGTCATCTCCCGCGCCGCCTTCGGCGTCCGCGGCAACTTCCCCGCCGGAGTGCTCAACTGGGTGGTGAGCATCGGCTACACCATCGTCAACACCGTCGTGGGCACCCTGGCACTGGAGCTGATCCTCGCCCAGACCGGCCTGGCGGAAGGGAAGCCGGCTCGCGCCCTCGCCCTCCTGATCACCCTCGCGCTGACCTTCACCGTCGCCATGTGGGGCCACGCCACCGTGCAGTTCGCCGAGCGCTGGGCGGCGTACGCGCTGGCCGCCGGATTCGGCGCGCTCCTCGTGCTCGTCCTGCCCGGCGCCGACACCTCCGCCCCGTCCGCGGCGCCCGGGCTGTCCGGCTGGAGCCTGGCCTTCGTGGTCATGCTCGCCGGGCCGTTCTCGTACCTGCCGATGCCCGCCGACTACACCCGCTACCTGCCCCGCACCACCTCGCTGAAGTCCATCACCTGGACCGGCGCCCTCGGCGGCTTCGTCTCCTCCGTGGCCCTCGGCGTCGCGGGCGTGGCCGCCGCCACCCGGACCGACATGACCGACGCGGTCGCCGGGGCCCAGGGGCTGCTCCCGGGCTGGTTCCAGCCGCTGTTCCTGACCCTCGTGCTCGGTGGATCCGTCACCAACTCGATCATCACGCTCTACTCGTCCAGCCTGAACCTCCAGGTCCTCGGCATCCCGTGGAGCCGCGCCCGCGCCCTCGGCATCAGCGCCGCCGTCACCGCCGTCGGCTCGCTCGCCGCGCTGTTCCTCACCGACTTCACCACCTCCCTGCTCTCCTTCCTCTCCCTCCTGATCATCGTGTTCGCCCCCTGGGGCGGGGTCTTCCTGGCCGACATGCTGCTGCGCCGCTGCCACTACGACGCCGACGCGCTGCACAGCGGGAGCGCGGGCGCCTACTGGTACCGCGCCGGCTACCACCCGGCCGGGATGGCCGCACTCCTGGCGGGCATGGTGTTCGCCGCCCTGACCTGCGACTCCGCGCTGTGGACCGGGCCGCTCGTGGCCCCGCTCGGCGGCGCCGACCTCACCCTGCTCGGCTCGGTCGTCTCCGCGCTCGCGTACTGGGCCCTGGCCCGCCGCGCGGTGCAGGCGACGCGCGTTCCCGAGGCCGTTCCCGCAGCCTGACGCCAGGCCGCCGCCCGCCACCCCCTCCGCACCCGCATCCCCTCCGCACCCGCACCCGCACCCGCAATGGAGCACACCCCGATGTCCCACCCCCTCCCCGCCGACCTCCTGCTCACCGGAGCCCGGATCCACACCGTGGACCAGGACCTCCCCGAGGCCGAAGCCCTCGCCGTCCGCGACGGGGTGATCGTCTGGATCGGCCCGGACGCCGAGGCCGCCGCCTGGGCCGGCCCGGACACCGAGCGGATCGACGCAGCCGGGAAGCTGGTCCTCCCCGGCTTCGTCGACGCGCACAACCACGTCCGGCTCGGCTCCGACGACGCCTGCGTACAGCTCGCCGGAATGCGCACGCTGGAAGGCATCCACGAGCGGATCCTCGCCTGGCGGGAGACCAACCCGGACGCCGAATGGATCGAGGCCGAGGCGTTCGACTACTCCGCGATCCCGGACGGCCGGATGCCGACCGCCGCCGACCTGGACCCGGTCACCGGGGACACCCCCGCGCTCGTGCTCTCGTACGACGTCCACACGGCCTGGCTGAACACGGCGGCGATGCGGCGCCTCGGCGTCACCCGCGACCGTACGGACCTGCCCTTCGGAACGGCGGCGGTGGACCCGGAGACCGGCGAACCCACCGGATTCGTCAAGGACTTCGCCGTCAAGGGCCTCTCGCGCGACGGCCACCGCGCGCTGCGCGACCTGGGCGTGCCGTGGGCCTCGCCGGACCGGCAGTACGGGCGGCTCGCCAAGAGCCTCGACGACGCGATCGGCTTCGGCATCACCACGGTGGTGGAGCCGCAGAACTCCCTCGACGACCTGGAACTGTACGAACGGGCCCGCGCGGAGGGCCGGCTGCGCTCGCGGATCGTCGCCGCGCTGTTCCACCCGAGGGGGACGGACGACGCCGACCTGGCCGACTTCGAGGACGCCGCCCGCCGCTTCTGCGACGACCGGCTGCGGGTCGGGCCGCTCAAGCTGTACATCGACGACGTGGTGGAGCCGCGCACGGCGGCGCTGCTGGAACCGTACGCGGGCTGCGGCAAGCACCGGGGCGAGACCTTCTACCCGGCCGAGGAGTTCGCGGAGCTCCTGGCGAAGCTGGACGCGCGGGGCTTCCAGTGCTTCGTGCACGCGACGGGCGACCGCGGCATCCGGACCGTCCTGGACGCCGTGGAACACGCCCGCGCGGTCAACGGCCCGCGCGACGCCCGCCACCAGGTGGTGCACGTGGAGTGCCTCGACCCCGACGACGTACCGCGCTTCGCCGAGCTGGACGTGGTGGCCTGCATGCAGCCGAGGCACTGCGCACCGGAGATCGCGGGGCCGGGGCAGGACTGGGCCGAGAACGTGGGCGAGGAGCGGTGGCACAAGGCGTGGCCGATGCGGAGCCTGCACGAGGCGGGGGCGGTGCTGGCGTTCTCCAGTGACTGGAACGTCGCCGAGATGGACCCGATGGTCGGCATCTACACGGCCGTGACGCGCCGGTCCCTCGACGGGGGCGGCGAGGCGTGGCAGCCGGGCGAGACGGTGGACGTGGAGACGGCCGTGCACGGCTACACGATGGGCTCGGCCTACGCCAACTTCCTGGAGGACGAGCGGGGTTCCCTGACGGTGGGCAAGGCGGCGGACTTCGTGATCCTGTCCCGCGACATCCTCACCGTCCCGGCGGACCGGATCCCGGGCACGGTCGCCGAAACGGTGGTGGTGGCGGGCGAGGTGGTCCACCGGTCCCCTGCCGGGGGCCCGGCCGCGTAGGGGGCCACCCCCGGCGGGGCACGAGGGGAAGCCGACCCAACCGGGGCGGGCCCCCCTGCCGGGGTGGGGTGTCGTCCGGGACTCATGATTCATGGCGCCGGACGGGGTCCCCACCCCGTCCCCTCCCTGGAACGTGGCGGCAAAAGCCGGCTCCCCGGCGTTTGAGGCGCGGGGTCTGGGGCGGAGCCCCAGGGCTTTGAGGTGCGCCCGCGTGTTACGGGCGGACGACAGGTCCGTGTCCGAACGGCCGGGACAGGCAACGGCCGTTGCGGGGTGGCCGGACAGCCGGCTAGCTTCGGCGCATGGCACGCACTCCCGGTCTGACGAAGCGGCGCTCGATCGACCTGATGAGGGTCGCCGGCGCGATCTGTCGGTGATCTCCCACCCGGTCCCGCCCCTTCTTCCGCCAGGAGTGTTCGTGAAGCCCTCTCGCTCTGCCCTGCTCACCTTCGGGTCCGCCTTGGTGCTGTCCGCCACGGTCGCCCTGCCCTCCGCCCAAGCCGCCGTCCCCGCCCCTGCCGACAGCGGAGGCGCGGTGGTGCGCGAGTGGTACGACACCACCGCGCAGACCGTCGCCGCCGCGGGCGCGCCCACCCAGGTCACCAACAGCCGCACCTGGGCGATCAGCTGGCTCGCCGCCGCCCGCGCCACCCGGGAGGCCCCCGGCGGGCGCGGCCGGGCCGCGTTCCAGGACGCGGCCGTCGCCTCCGCCGTGCACGACGCGCTCGTCGCCCTCGCCCCCACCCGGAAGGCGGAGCTCGACGCCGCGCTCGCCGGCAGCCTCGCCAAGATCCCCGACGGACCCGCCGAGCGGCGCGGGGTCGCCGCCGGGGCCCGGCAGGCGAGCCTCGCGCTCGCCGACCGGCAGGGCGACGGCCTCGACCCCGCGTCGGTGAACGCGCCCTTCGCCGTGCCGGCCGCCGCGCCCGGCGTGTGGCAGCCGACGCCCGACGGCTACGCCCCCGCCGCGCAGTACGGAAACCGCGTCGCCAAGCCCTTCCTGCTCGACTCCCCGTCGCAGTACCGGGTCGGCCCGCCGCCCGCGCTCGACTCGCAGCGGTACCGGACGGACCTGGCGGAGGTGCGCGCGTACGGGAAGTCCGACAGCACCGTGCGCACTCCGCAGCAGACGGAGACGGCCACCTTCTGGTACGGCTCCTCGCTGACCCTCTACACCGAGCCGCTGCGGGTGGCCCTGACCCGCTCGCACGGATCGGTCGCCGAACAGGCCGGGCTCGTCGCGCTGTTCCACGCCGCCCTGGTGGACACGCAGATCGCGACCTCCGACAGCAAGTACGCGTACACCCGCTGGCGCCCGGTCACGGCGATCCGTACCGGCTCCATCGACACCGACCCGGCCTGGAGCCCGCTGCACGCCACCCCGGCCCACCCGGACTACCCGAGCGGCCACGGCACGTACGCCGGTGCCGCCGAGGCGGTGCTGGACGCGCTGGCCGGGCCCCGCACCGAGCCGTTCTCCCTCACCAGCCCGACCGCGCCCGGCGTCCGGCGGACCTACACCAGTTGGGAGCAGCTGACGCGCGAGAACGTCGACGCGCGCGTCTTCTCGGGAATCCACAGCCGCTCCGCCGACGAGGCGGGCGTCACCCTCGGCCAGGCCGTCGGCCGCCACGCCCTGCGCGGGGCCGGTCGGCTGCTGAGGCCGCTCCGCTAGGTCGTCTCGCCGGTGGAGCGGGGGACGGAGGGGGCGTCGTCGGGGAGGCCACTGCCCACCGCCGCCCCCGGCCGGCCCTTGCGGGAGACCGCGCAGGCCAGGGTGACCGCCGAGCCGAGCACCGCCCAGCCGGCCAGCACCAGCATCGGGCCGCCCGCGCCGTTGCCCTTGAAGTACGTGATGGAGCGCGCGGCGTACGTACCTGCGCCCGGCGGCAGGGCCGGGCCGATGGCGCTCCAGAACGGCGGAAGCAGCGGGTACGGGTAGGCGCCGCCCGCGCTCGGGTTGCCGAGCACCACGACCAGCAGGATCGCGAGGCCGATGCCGACCACGCCGGCCAGCCCCTGGAAGGCCAGGGTGATCGCGCCGACCGCGAAGACGACCAGGGTGCCCAGCCCCCACAGGGCCATGATGTTGCCGGGCAGGGCGTCCAGGACGGGACCCGCGACGAGCGTGCCGAGCAGGCCCGCGGCGATCGAGTACAGGAGCAGCGCGCCGAGCCGGATGATGGCGCGGGCGGCGTTCGCGGGCCGGGCGCCGGCGCTGATCGCGAGGATCGCGGCGCACAGGTAGCCGCCCACGCACCAGCCGATGACCAGGTAGAAGGAGCTCAGGCCGCGGGCGTCGCCGCGGTCGGCCGGGGCCACGTCGGTGACCTTGACCGTGCGGCCCTGTGCCTTCTCGGCGAGGCCCACGACCGTTTCCAGTGCCTGGGAGAGCGAGGCGCCGGCCCCGGAGGCGACCAGCAGTTCGTCGGTGGTGCCGGCCGGGTTGACGATCAGCGCTCCGTCCACGTCCCGGTTCTGGACCTGCTCGACGGCCACGGCCCTGTTCTCCACCGCACGGGCGTCGAGCGGCGTGCCGGGCAGGCCGTCGAGCTGCTTCACGGTCCGCTCGGTGAGCGGTGGGGCGGGGGCTGCCACGGCGATCGGGATCTCGCTGGGCTTCGGCTGGTGAAAGGCCCCGATGTACGAGGTGATGAAGGCGAGCTGGAGGGCCAGCACCCCCACGACCAGCAGGGCTGCCCGGATGGTCACGGCGTCCTTGATCTCGGCGAGGAAGCCGCCGGACGGGCCTGCGTCGGTGCTTTCGGTGCGCTGGGTCATGCCCCCACGCTCGACGGGGCGGGTACGGGACGCAGCAGGGGCGGGCCGAACGGATGATCTCCCACTTGGATGGTCGAACAAGTGTTTCGCACGGGTATTCGAATTGCTCTATGGTGGAGACGGGGGAGGTGTTCTACGAGCGAAGCAGGAGGCCGCGGGTGCCTGGTTTTACGCATCTGCACACCGTTTCGGGGTTCTCCATGCGCTACGGAGGCTCACACCCGGAACGGCTGGCGGAGCGTGCCGCGGAGCGGGGCATGGATGCCCTCGCCCTGACCGACCGCGACACCCTCGCGGGTGCGGTGCGGTTCGCGAAGGCGTGCGCGAAGGAGGGGATCCGACCGCTGTTCGGCGCGGACCTCGCCGTGTCGCCGGCGGCGGGCCCTGTGGGTGCCGGTGCTCGTGCCGGTGCGGGCCGTGCGGGGTCGGCCGGGTCGGGGGGCTCGGCCGCCTTCCGTACGGGTGGGTCCGACGGGGGCTCGGGGTTCGGTACGGGCCAGGGCGGGTCCGGCTCCGGGGCCGGTGGGGGCCTTGAGGTCTCGTACCGGCGGCGGATCCCGGTCAAGGGCGGGGCCTTCGTCGACGAGTCCGCCGCGCGGGCCGTCTTCCTGGCCCGGGACGGGGCCGCAGGGTGGTCCGAACTGTGCCGGATGATCACCGCCGCGCACGCGGGTCCCGCCGGCGCCGGGTCCGCGCGGGACGTGGGGCGGCAACCCGTCGTGCCCTGGGAGGCGTTGCGCGGGGAAGGGGTGTTCGTGCTGCTCGGGCCCGGCTCCGACGTGGGGCGGGCCCTCGCCGCCGGGCGGCCCGACCGGGCCGCGCGGCTGCTCGCGCCCTGGCGGGAGGTGTTCGGGGACGCGGTCCGCCTGGAGGCCGTCCACCACGGCCGCACCGGCACCGGCTCCGGCTCGCTGCGGCTGGCCGCCCGTACCGTCGGCTTCGCCGCCGAGCAGGGCGTCCCGGCCGTGCTGACCAACGCCGTCCGGTACGCCGACCCCGGCCAGGGCCCGGTCGCCGACGTCCTCGACGCCGCCCGCCGGCTCGTCCCCATCGACCCCCGGGGCCCCCTCGACACCGGCGAGCGCTGGCTCAAGGCGCCCGCCGCCATGGCCGAGGCCGCCGACCGCATCGCCCGGGCCGCCGGACTGCGCCCCGCCGACGCCCGCCGGCTGCTCGCGGAGACCCGGAACACCGCCGAGGCCTGCTCCGTCGACCCCGAGGACGATCTCGGCATGGGTTCCGTGCACTTCCCCGAGGCCCGACTCGTCGGCGCGGCCCACCGCACCGCCCAGCGGGTCCTCGCCTCCCGCGCCTCGGCCGGCATGGTGCTGCGCGGCCACGCGGACGACCCCGCGTACTGGGAGCGGATGCACCACGAGCTCGACATCATCGCCCACCACGGCTACGCCTCCTACTTCCTGACGGTCGCCCAGGTCGTGGACGACGTACGGGAGATGGGCATCCGCGTGGCCGCCCGCGGCTCCGGCGCGGGGTCCCTCGTCAACCACCTCATCGGCATCGCGCACGCGGACCCCGTCGAGAACGGCCTGCTGATGGAGCGGTTCCTGTCCAAGCGCCGCCGCGTCCTGCCCGACATCGACATCGACGTGGAGTCCGCCCGCCGGCTGGAGGTCTACCGGCGGATCATCGGCCGGTTCGGCGCCGAGCGCGTCGCCACCGTCTCCATGCCCGAGACCTACCGGGTCCGGCACGCCATCCGCGACGTCGGCGCCGCCCTGTCCATGGACCCGGCCGCCGTCGACCGGCTCGCCAAGGCCTTCCCGCACATCCGCGCCCGCGACGCCCGCGCCGCGCTGGAAGAGCTCCCCGAACTGCGCGACGTACGAGGGGAGTCGTACGGGCGGCTGTGGGAGCTCGTCGAATCCCTGGACGCGCTGCCGCGCGGCATCGCCATGCACCCGTGCGGGGTGCTGCTCTCCGACGCCTCGCTGCTCGCCCGTACGCCCGTGGTGCCCACCAGCGGCGAGGGCTTTCCCATGTCCCAGTTCGACAAGGACGACGTGGAGGCGCTCGGACTGCTCAAACTCGACGTGCTGGGCGTCCGGATGCAGTCCGCGATGGCGCACGCGGTCGCCGAGATCCGGCGCGGCACGGGGGAGGAGCTCGACCTGGACGACCCGGCACAGGTCCCGCCGGGCGACGGGCCCACCTACGAGCTGATCCGCTCGGCCGAGACGCTGGGCTGCTTCCAGATCGAGTCCCCGGGCCAGCGGGACCTGGTCGGGCGGCTCCAGCCGTCGACCTTCCACGATCTGGTCGTCGACATCTCGCTGTTCCGGCCGGGGCCGGTGGCCGCCGACATGGTGCGGCCGTTCATCGAGGCCCGGCACGGGCGGGCTCCGGTGCGCTTCCCGCACGAGGACCTCGCGGACGCGCTCCGCGAGACGTACGGGGTGGTGGTCTTCCACGAGCAGATCATCGAGATCGTGCACGTCATGACCGGCTGCGGGCGGGACGAGGCGGACCGGGTGCGGCGCGGGCTGTCCGACCCCGATTCGCAGGGGCGGATCAAGGCGTGGTTCGCGGCGACAGCGCGCGAGCGCGGCTATCCGGTGGAAGTGATCGACCGGACCTGGGAGATCGTGGAGGCCTTCGGCTCGTACGGCTTCTGCAAGGCGCACGCGGTGGCCTTCGCCGTGCCCACGTACCAGTCCGCATGGCTCAAGGCGCACCACCCGGCGGCCTTCTACGCCGGGCTGCTCACGCACGATCCGGGGATGTACCCGAAGCGGCTGCTGCTGGCGGACGCGCGGCGGCGGGGCGTGCCGGTGCTGCCGCTGGACGTGAACCGGTCCGCGGTCGCCCACCGCATCGAACTGGTGTCCGATACGGCTTCCTCCCGGGAGGTGTGGGGGCTGCGGCTCGGCCTGTCCGACGTCCACGGCATCAGCGGCGCCGAGGCGGAGCGGATCGAGGCCGGGCAGCCCTACGCCTCCCTGCGCGACTTCTGGGACCGGGCCCACCCGGGGCGGCCGGTCGCCGAACGGCTGGCACAGGTAGGCGCGTTGGACGCCTTCGGGGCCAACCGTCGTGACCTCCTGCTGCACTTGACGGAACTGCACGGCGCGCAACGGGCCGCCGGGGCGCGGGGCGGCAGCCGGGGCGGGGCGCAACTCCCGCTGGAGGGCGGCCGGTCCACGGCCTCCGTCGGACTGCCGGACCTCTCCGACGCGGAACGGCTCAGCGCCGAACTGGGTGTCCTCGGCATGGACGCCTCGCGCCACCTGATGGCGGACCACCACGCCTTCCTGGCCGAGCTGGGGGCGATCCCGGCACGGCGGCTGCGGGAGTCCCGGCACGGGCAGACCGTGCTGGTCGCGGGCGCCAAGGCGGCCACCCAGACCCCGCCGATCCGATCCGGGAAGCGGGTCATCTTCACGACCCTGGACGACGGTACGGGCCTGGTCGACCTGGCCTTCTTCGACGACAGCCACGAGCGCTGCGCGCACACCGTCTTCCACTCCTTCCTGCTGCTGGTACGGGGCGTCGTGCAGCGGCGCGGTCCGCAGAGCCTGAGCGTGGTCGGGGCGGCGGCGTGGAACCTGGCGGAACTGGTGGAACTGCGGGCCGCGGGCGGCCTGGACGCGGTGGCGGCCCGCCTGGCCGCCTCCGGCGAGGCCGCTGCGGGTGCCGGCGGTGCGGGTGCCGCCGACGGTGACGGTGCGGCGGGCGCCGACGGTGCGGCCGGCGGGCAGGGCTCCGGCCGCCGGATCCGCATGTCCACGGGGTACGAGATGAACCCCTGGGCCGACCTCCAGCCCCCGGGCGAGGGCCCCGCGACGGGTCGCAAGCTCTGGCACTCCAGCCCGGGGAGCGCGGGATGACGGCGGGCCGGAGCACGGATGCACGGGGCGGCTTCGGCGCAGCCGCGGGAGCCCGTGCCGGCGGCGGTCCGCGGGAGGCCGTCGCCGGGCCCGAGCCGGCCGCGTCCCCGGCTTCCCCGCGGGCGGCGGCAGGGCGGGCGGGGGGCGGCCGGGCCGTCATGTGTCTGCGGCTGCGGCCCGTCGGCGGGGGGCCGCTCGGGGCCGAGGCGTACGCCGGGGTGCTCGCGCTGCTCGGCGGGCTGACCCCGGCCGTGCAGGCGCTGCCGCCCGACGCCGCACTCGCCGATGTCCGGGGCGCGCTGCGCTACTTCGGCTGTGACGCCGACCGACTGGCCGCCGTGATCCGGGTGCGGGCCCTCGCCCTGTACGGGGTGGACGCCGCCGTCGGCGTGGCCGGCAACCCCATGCTGGCCCGGGCGGCGGCCCGCGAGGCCCGGCCCGGGGGAACCCTGCTGATCCCCGACGAGCCCGCCGCCGTACGGGAGTTCCTCGCCGGCAAGCCCGTCGGCGCCCTCGACGGGGTCGGCCCCAAGGTCGCCCGCACGCTGTGCTCCTACGGTCTCGACTCCGTCGGCCGGGTCGCCGCCGCGCCGCCCGCGGCACTGCGGCGGATCCTCGGGGCCCGGCTCGGACGTGAGGTGCACGAACGTGCCCTGGGCATCGACCGGACCCCCGTCCGGCCGGGGTCGGCCGCCCGGGCCGTCGCCGCCGAGCGGGCCTTCGACCTGGACGAGCTGGATCCCGTACGGCACCGGCGGGCGTTGCTCTCGCTGACCGAGGAGCTCGGCGCACGGCTTCGTACACAAGGGTCGGGGGAACGGGGCCGGGGCCAGGTCTGTCGGACCCTCTCGCTCACCGTCCGCTGCGCCGACCGCACCACCCTCACGCGCACCCGCACCCTCGGCGAACCCACCGCGCACACGCCCACCCTGACCGCCACCGCCTACGCCCTCTACGAGGGCCTCGGCCTCCAGCGGGCCAGGGTCCGCGCGCTGTCCCTGCGGGCCGAGGACCTGGGCCCGGCCGAAGGGGCCGCGCGGCAGCTCAGCCTCGACCCCGAGGACGACAAGGCCCGCCGACTGGAGGCCGTCACGGACCGGCTCCGCGCACGCTTCGGACCGCACGTCATCGCGCGGGGCACGCTCGCGGCATGACAGCGGCATGACGGCGCTGCCACAGAGGGGCGCTCGACACGCGAATTTTTACCGACGCGTAACTTCCAACTCTTGCTACTCGCCCGTAATTTAGCGGCAGCAGCGCCCCTTGTGATCCGGATCACGGGACGAACCCCCACGCCCCATCCCCTTGAGTCGAACGCAAGGAGATCACACGATGCTGCCCTGGAGACGACTGCTCCGCCAGCTGGCCGTCCTCACCCTCACCGCCGCCGCGCTCGTCGGTCCCACCGGCGTCGCGCAGGCCTCGACGGCTCCCAGCAGCGGCTGGAACAACTGGTCCTGCAAGCCCTCCGCCGCGCACCCGCGCCCCGTCGTGCTCGTGCACGGCACCTTCGGCAACTCCTGGGACAACTGGCTCGGCCTCGCCCCGTACCTGGTGAACCGCGGCTACTGCGTCTACTCCCTCGACTACGGACAGCTGCCCGGCGTGCCCCTCTTCAACGGGCTCGGGCCCATCGACAAGTCCGCCGGGCAGCTCGCCGTCTTCGTCGACAAGGTGCTCGCCGCCACCGGCTCCGCGAAGACCGACATCATCGGCCACTCGCAGGGCGGCATGATGCCGCGCTACTACCTGAAGTTCCTCGGCGGAGCCGCGAAGGTCAACGCCCTGGTGGGGCTCGCACCCGACAACCACGGCACCGACCTGCTCGGCTTCACCAAGCTGCTCCCGTACTTCCCCGGAGCCGAGGACCTGATCACCACCGCGACCCCGGGCCTCGCCGACCAGATCGCCGGATCCGCCTTCCAGCAGAAGCTGAACGCGGGCGGCGACACCGTCCCCGGCGTGAAGTACACGGTGATCGCCACCAAGTACGACGAGGTGGTCACCCCGTACCAGACCCAGTTCCTGAGCGGCCCCGACGTCCGCAACGTCGTGCTCCAGGACCTCTGCTTCCTGGACCTCTCCGAGCACGTCGCCATCGGACTCACCGACCGGATCGCCTGGCACGAGGCTGCCAACGCCCTCGACCCGGCGCACGCCGAACGGACCACCTGCGCCTCGGTCTTCGACTAGCGGCCGGCTAGCGCCCGTGGCGGCCCGTCGTCGGGGAAGTGCGGCGGCGGGCCAGCCCGAACAGCACGGCCGCACCCACGGCGAGGACGGCGGCCCCGGCCACCGCGATCACCGGGGTGGCGCTGTTGCCGCCGGTCTCCGCGAGGTTGTGGGCGGCGCGCGTCGGGGCCGGGGTGGCGGAGGCGGCGACGGGGGTCGAGCTCCCGTTCGTCTTCGGGTCGTTGTCGCCGTGCCCGTTGTGCTCCACCGTGGACTTGCCCGCCCCGTCGGCGATCTGCTGGTCCGTCGGAGCCGAGGGGGCCGCGGTGGCGCTCGCACCGGCCTTGGCCGTGGGCTTCGCGGTGGCTCCACCGGTGTTGCCCCCGTTGCCGCCGTTGCCCCCGTCACCGCCGCTGTCCTTGCCGAAGACGACGTCCGAGCAGGTGTAGAAGGCCTCCGGGCTGTCCGAGCGCTGCCAGATGCTGTAGATCAGGTGGCGGCCGGACTTCTTCGGGACGGTGCCGGTGAACACGTAGTCACCGTTCTGCATGCCCGGGTCGGCGACCTTCGCGAACGGGGTCGGCTCCAGGTCGGACCACTTCAGCGGCTGCGACGGGTCGTAGCCGTCCTTCGTCACGTACAGCTCGAAGGAACCCTTGTGCGGGGCGGTCCCCTTGTAGCGGAAGGTGTGCGGGCCCGCCGTCATCGGGCTGGCCGGCCAGTCGGCGCGCGCCAGGTCCAGGCCCTGGTACTTGTCGTTGCCGGCGGAGCACAGCTGGCCGTTGGGGATCAACGCCCGGTGGTTCCCGGCCGCGTTGGCGATGTTCACGGCGTTCCAGTCGTAGAACGCCTGGGCCCCGCTCGCCGCGACGGCGGCCTTGCACGCCGCCGACTTGGGGGATTCGGGCCCCTCCGCGTAGCACGCCGCCACCCGGCTGACCGGGTCCGTCATCGAGCCGTGCGCGGCCGCGGGAACGGCCGAGTACGCCGCCACCGCGAGCGGGACGAGGGCGACGCCGGCGATACGGGTCGCGGTACGGGGGCGTGCGGACATGGGTGGGCCTCCTCAGGGCGAAAGGCAGGGATGCGCCGGCGGAATCGGGCTCAGTGGCGCCGCCCCCCGGCGGCGCCACATCGGGCCCTTCCTGTCCTGGCCCCGCCAAGCTAGCCCCCCGGACCACGGCTTTCGCCGGATCCGGGCGCCCGGAGAGGATCTTTAGGGTCCGCTTAAGGAAGCGGTAAGCGGGGGCCAAGGAAGGGGCCGGGGAAGGGGTGGTGGGAGCCGCTCCCCCCACCCCTTCCCCGGCCCCGCCGCGCCGCTCCGCGTGCGTACGCGACCGGCTATCCGAGCAGCGCGGGCAAGCCGGCCGGGGTTCGGGCCTGCTCGTCCAGGGCGTCCAGGGCGCGTACGGCCTGGGCCGCGGCCTCCGGGTCGCTCGTGGCGAGACCGCTCTCGGCGAACTCGTCCTCGTCCAGGCGCAGTACGGAGGTCCCGTCCGCCGAGACCCACAGGTCGAGGTCCAGGTCCTCCACGGTGATCACTCCCTCGCGCACCACGGCCGGACGCGTGACGTCGCAGTACCAGCCCTTGAGGACGCCGTCGCCGGTCCACACCTCCTTGACCGCGTACCAGCGGGTGCGCCAGAAGTGTTCGACGAACACGTCGCCCGGCTCGAAGCGCACGAAACCGAAGTCGCGCACGCCCTCCGCCGCCCAGGGGGCGCGTACGGAGATCCGGTCGCCGTCGTCGGCCACCTGCGCGGCCGGGTAGCGGATCTTTTCACGTCCGGCCTTGACCAGTGCCACGGTCAGCTCCTGCACGCTCACTTCGTCTCCAGTTCCTTCGCGTAGCGCGTCTTCATCGCGCGGATCGGGACGGTCATGCGGCCGACGCTACGTGCGGGGTGGACCGGTCGCCTCCCAATTAACCGGCGATGGTGGACAATCACCCGCGTGACCTCGACGAACCTGAAGATCACCATCGACGTGCGGACCGGCTCGGCCGCGCCGTACGAGCAGCTGCGCGCGCAGATCGCCGACCGGGCCCGCTCGGGGAAACTGCCGGCCGGCTTCAAACTGCCCACCGTGCGGGGGCTGGCGGAGGAGCTGGGGCTGGCCGCCAACACCGTCGCGAAGGCGTACCGGGCGCTGGAAGCGGACGGGGTGATCGAGACGCGGGGGCGCAACGGGACGTTCGTCGCGGCGGCGGGTGAGGGCGCCGCCCGCGAGGCCGCGTCCGCCGCCCAGGCCTACGCGGACCGGGCGCACCGGCTCGGCCTGACGGAAGCCGAAGCCGTGTCCGCCGCCGCCGAAGCCGTCCGGGCCCGGTACGCGAAGTAGGTGCCGCGCCGCCGCGGGGGCTCCGCCCCCCCAACCTCCGTGCCCCAAGCGCCGGCGGGGCTGGTTTTGCCTCCGGCGGCGGCGCGGGGTACGGGCGGAGCCCCGGCAGTTGGGCCGCGCCAGACGACCATCCGCACGCCCGCCGGAGGCTAGAGGTACAGGCCCGCCTCCGACGGCGCCTGCGCCGGCAACACCGCCGGTCCCGTGCCCCGCCGCAGGGCGAAGAGTTCCGCCAGGCTCGCGCCCTCGCGGGACACGCCCTCGTCCGTGCCGAGCCAGTCCACCGCCTCGCGGTGCGTCAGCCGGCCGACCTCGATGCGCGCCAGGCACCGGCCCGGGCGGACCACCGCCGGGTGGAGGCGTTCGAGGTCCTCGTTGGTGGTGACGCCGACCAGGACGTTGCGGCCCTGGCCCAGGAGCCCGTCCGTGAGGTTCAGGAGCCGGGACAGCGCCTGCCCCGCCGTGTGCCGGGCCTCGCCGCGGATCAGCTCGTCGCAGTCCTCCAGCAGCAGCAGCCGCCAACGGCCCTTCGCCGTGCCCTCGTCCTCCCCGATCGCGATGTCCATCAGGTAGCCGACGTCGTTGAACAGCCGTTCCGGATCCAGTACGCAGTCCACCTGGCACCAGTCCCGCCAGGACCGGGCGAGGGTGCGCAGCGCCGAGGTCTTGCCCGTTCCCGGCGGCCCGTGGAGCAGCAGCAGCCGGCCCGCGATGTCGTCCGGGGTGACCTTCATCAGCCGGTCCATCGCCCCGGCCACCGGCGCCGTGTAGTTCGGCCGGACCTCCGCCCAGGTGCCGGCGGCGATCTGGCGGGTCGTCCGGTACGGTCCCCGGCGCGGGGACACGTACCAGAAGCCCATCGTGACGTTCTCGGGCTGCGGTTCCGGTTCGTCCTGCACGCCCTCCGTGGCATCGCCGAGCACGCTCTGGGCGAGTTCGTCGCTGACCGCCGTCACCGTGACGTCCGCGCCCCGGCTCCAGCGCGAGACGAGCATGGTCCAGCCCTCGCCCTCCGCGAGGGTGGCGCTGCGGTCGCTGTCGCGCGCCGAGCGCAGGACCTTGGCCCCGGGCGGCAGCAGGGTCGCGTCCACCTTCACCCGGTCGATCGACAGGCTGTGGGAGTACGGCTGCTCGCCGGACGCGAACCGGCCGAGGAACAACGCGTCCACGACATCCGACGGCGAATCGCTGTCGTCGACATTGAGCCGGATCGGCAGCGCGTCATGCGGGTTGGCTGGCATGGCGCCCATGATCCGGCACGGGGTGCCCTCTTGCACCCGTGTTTCCCCGGTTCGGGTGGCAGGGTTCCCTCTTCAAACGTGCCGGACGTGAAGATTCGGCCCGGAACCCTACTCCGAACATTCTTGGCATGGACACTTCCAGAAGGCCCCGGCTCCTTGTACCACGGACTCAGCAGTAACTCCGCGGTAACTCCGGCGTGACACCCGCGTCATACCGGAGGAACCCCCACACCCCCCACAAGGGAGCCGCACCCCCATGAGCATGAGAATGACGCGTTTCGCCGCCTTGACGTCCTCGCTGTTACTCGCAGCGGGGGCGGCCCTGTTCGGTGCGGGCCAGGCGGCCGCCGCGGCGCAGGCCGACTTCGGCTACGTCGCCCTCGGCGACTCGTACTCCTCCGGTGTCGGGGCCGGCAACTACGACAGCGCGAGCGGCAACTGCAAGCGCACCACCCGCGCCTACCCCGCCCTGTGGGCCGCGGCCCACGCCCCGCAGACCTTCTCCTTCGCCGCGTGCTCGGGCGCCCGTACGGGTGATGTCCTGTCCGGCCAGCTCGGCCCGCTCAACTCCGGCACCGACCTGGTCAGCATCACCATCGGCGGCAACGACGCGGGATTCTCCGACGTCATGACGACCTGTGTGCTCCAATCCGAGGCCACCTGCGTCGCCCGCGTCAACCAGGCGAAGGCGTACGTGGACTCCACCCTCCCCGGTCAGCTCGACCAGGTGTACAACGCCATCTCCGGACGGGCGCCCTCCGCGCACGTCGTCGTCCTCGGCTACCCCCGCTTCTACAAGCTGAACGGCACCTGCGTCACCGGTCTGACCGAGGGCGAACGCTCCGCCATCAACGGCGCGGCCGACTACCTCAACGCGGCCATCGCCAAGCGCGCCGCCAACCACGGCTTCACCTTCGCCTCGGTCGCCGGCGCCTTCACCGGCCACGAGATCTGCTCCGGCGACGCCTGGCTGCACAGTGTCAACTGGCTGAACATCGGCGAGTCCTACCACCCGACCGCCGCCGGACAGTCCGGCGGCTACCTGCCCGTCTTCACGAACGCGGCCTGACCGGCCGCGGGATCCGCGGCAGCCGGGCTCGGCGCCGGGCTCGACGTCGAACTCGGCGTCGGACTCGGTGACGGGCCCGGACCGGGGGAGGAGGCTCCGCTCGTCGGAGTCTCCTTCTCGCAGGTCACGGAGATGTCCACCCACTGCGTGGCCACCTCGGCCGGCCCGCGCACCTCCAGCCGCACCGCGTCGTGCCAGTCCGCGTCCGCCGCGTACGTGAGCTCGCTGTGCTCCAGCCGCCGGCTCCTCGGCCCGCCCGCCTCGTACGTGACGGACTGCCAGCCCGGACCGGAGCCCCTCCCGCTCCGCGTGGCCCACCGGTACTCCAGCGTCACCGGGGTGCGCTCCACCTCGACCGTGGCGGTGAAGGCGGGCGCCCGATCCGCGGGCGGCGGGCAGGTGCCGGTGTAGGAGGAGCGCACGACGTCCACGTACGCGAGCACGTCCCGACCCGCCGCGCCCGACGGCGAGGCCGACGCGGATGCGGGAGCCGAAGCGGACCGTGTCGCCGAGGGCGTCGTCGTGGCGCCCGGCGAACCGCTCGCCGAGCCGGTGGGGCCCGCGCCCCGGCCCTCGCCCGCGCCCTGACGGTCCTTCACCAGCAGCCACCCCAGCAGGGCCAGCGCCGCGAGCAGCACCACGATCCCGACGGTCAGCACCGCGCCGGCCCCGCTCCGCCGCACCACCTGTGGTCCGGGCTCGGACGGGGGAGCGTCGAGCGGCCGGCGCCGGTCGTCGTGTCCTTGCTCGTGGTGGTGCGCGACCGCCGTCGGCGAGTCGGGCCCCGACACCGGCCCGCCCGGGGCCCGTACGGCCCCTCCCGCCCCCACCACCCGCAGCATCCGGGCCGCGTCCGCCGCGGACAGCCTGGCGGCGGGGTCCTTGCGCAGCAGCCCTTCCAGCACGGGCTCCAGCGGGCCCGCCCGGCGCGCGGGCGGCAACTCCTCCTCCACCACCGCCCGCAGGACGTCCACCGGGCTCCCGCCGCGGAACGGGGGCGCGCCCTCGACGGCGGTGTACAGCATGACCCCGAGCGACCACAGGTCCGACGCGGGGCCGGGGTCCTGCCCGAGTGCCCGCTCCGGGGCCAGGAACTCGGGCGAGCCGACCACCTCGCCCGTCATCGTGATCGCCGGGGAACCCTCCAGGCCGGCGATCCCGAAATCGCTCAGCACCACGCGGCCGTCATTGGCGAGCAGTACGTTGCCGGGCTTGACGTCCCGGTGCAGCACCCCCGAGTCGTGCGCGGAGCGCAGCGCGGCCAGTACCTGTTCCCCGATGTGCGCGGCCCGCCGCGCGGGCATCGGCCCCTCGGCCTCCAGCACCTCGGCCAGCGAGAGGCCCCGCACCAGCTCCATCACGATCCACGGCCGGCCGTCCTCGGAGGCCACGTCGTAGACCGTGACGACCCCGCGGTGCGAGACGCGGGCCGCAGCCCACGCCTCCCGCTCCAGCCGCCGGTACAGCCGGGCGAGTTCGCCGGCCTCCATCCAGGCCGGCGCGAGCACTTCCTTGACGGCGACCTCACGGGCCAGCACCTCGTCCCGGGCCCGCCACACGAGGCCCATCCCGCCGCGGCCGATGGGTTCGAGCAGCCGGTAGCGGCCGGAGACGACACGATCGGAGTGCGATTCCCCACCCCCGGCACCCGGTCCACGCACGTTCCCAGCCACGCGAGCCTCCCCTGCGTCATGAGGTGATCACTCCAAGTTAGCGCAGGGCGGGTCGTGTGGCTCCTGTCGTGACGCGACTGGTGGCGCACCGTTCCGAACTCGGCACATCTATGCGGAGAGTGACGGGTGACTCCGCTGAGTAATCGTCAACTCCCCGTCGCGATAGGGGTAATTCACACCACCGGGATACCCGAGGGCGTTGTGGGGGCGATAGGGTTAACCTGCCCGGGTCGGGTGCCCTTGTACGGGTGGGGAGAGATCATGGAACAGATAGCAATGCGCAGCAGGCCGCCACGCGTGCCTGCCATCACCTGCGGCAGCAGCGCGAGCAGCTCGCGCCTCGACCGTCACCTCGCCGTGCTGGGCGGACCCGCCCTCCCGCACCGGGAGACCGCCGAGGCGACCCTGCTGATGCGCGAGCTCACCTCCCGCGACCACACGCACCGCCTGCGGAGCCGGAGCGCGCGCGTCTCGCTCTTCGCCCCGCTGCGCCGTCTGCGTCGCACGCTCTTCGGCAGCCGCCGCTCGTAACTGCCCGTCCGTCCCCGCACCGCAGCCGTCGGCCGTCCCGGTCGCCGGTTCCCCGGCCCTACGCGAACACGCCCACCACACCGTCCCGGCGAAGGTCCGAGATCTGCGCGTCCGTCATCCCCAGGGCGCGCAGCAGGGCCCCGGCGTGTTCGCCCAGCGCGGGCACCGCACCCATGTGCGGTGCCGCGCCGCCCGGCAGCCCGATCGGCGGCAGCAAGGCCCGCAGCGGACCGACCGGCGAATCCACCTCCCGCCATCGGTCCCGGGCCGCCAACTGGGGGTGCCCGGCCAGTTGTGCCACCGAGTTGAGCCGCGCGCAGGCGATGCCCGCCGCCTCCAGCCGCCCGATCGCCTCGTCCGCGCGCAGCCGACCCAGGGCCTCGGCCACCACCGCGTCGGTCTTCTCCCGGTTCACGGTGCGCGCCGCGTTCGTCGCGTACGACGGGTCGTCGGCCAGCTCGGGCCGCTCCAGCACCTGCTCGGCCAGCCGTCGCCACTCGCGGTCGTTCTGCACGGAGAGCAGCACCCGGTCGCCGTCGGCCGTCGCGTAGGCGTCGTACGGTGCGATCACCGCGTGCGCGAGTCCCGTCCGTACGGGCTGCTCGCCGCCGTGCATCGTGTGGTGCAGCGGATGCCCCATCCACTCGGCGAGCGCGTCCAGCATGGACACCTCCACCCTGCCCCCGCGCCCGGTGATCCCGCGGCGCAGCAGCGCGGCCAGCACCCCCGAGAAGGCGTACATGGCGGCCGCGATGTCCGCCGCGGGGATGCCCGCCTTGACGGGCCGCTCCGGCGTGCCGGTCACCGACACCAGCCCCGCCTCGCACTGCACGAGCATGTCGTAGGCCCGCTTGTGCGCGTACGGGCCCTCCGGGCCGTAGCCGGAGACGTCCACGGCGACCAGTCGCGGGTAGCGCGCGCACAACGCGGCCGAGTCGATCCCGAGGCGGGCGGCGGCCCCCTGGGCGAGGTTCTGCACGAAGACGTCGGCGTTCGCCAGCAGTCGGTGCAGGACCTCCAGGCCGCGCGGGTCCTTCAGGTCGAGTGCGATGGACTCCTTGCCGCGGTTGGCCCACACGAAGTGCGAGGCGAGACCGTGGGCGGCGGTGTCGTAGCCGCGCGCGAAGTCGCCGCCGTCGGGGCGCTCGACCTTGATCACCCGCGCGCCGAGATCGGCGAGCTGGCGGGTGGCGAAGGGGGCCGAGACGGCCTGTTCGACGGCGACGACGGTGATGCCGTCCAGCGGGAGCGGTTCGGGAGCGGCGCTTGCGGTGTCCATGGCACCGATCCCTATCCCGTCCGACCCCGCCCTGTCACCCCCCGGGGCCGGGTCAGCCGGCCGCGCCCCGGGCGAAGCGGCGGGTGGCGAGCGGCGCGAACACCGCGAGCAGCAGCACCGCCCAGAGCAGCGCCCCCGCCACCGGGTGCGCGGCGGGCCAGGCGGCGCCCGGTGCGGCCTCGGCCCCGGCGTTCCCGCACAGGTCCCGTACGGCCGTGGCGACGGCGCTGATCGGGTTCCACTCCGCGACCGTGCGCAGCCACCCGGGCAGCCCGGCCGTCGGCAGGTACGCGCTCGACAGCATCGGCAGTACGAAGGTGGCGCTGCCGAGCTGCCCGGCCGCCTCCTCGCTCTTGCTGAGCAGGCCGAGGTACGTGCCGACCCAGGCGGAGGCGAAACGGAACAGCAGGAGCACGCCCAGGGCGCCCAGTGCGCCCGGCAGGCCGGTCTCGACCCGCCACCCCATCGCGAGTCCCACCAGCATCAGCGGCACCATCGAGGCGGCGGTGGTGAGCAGGTCCGCCGCGGTCTGCCCGAGCGGGACGGCGGCGCGGCTCATGGGCAGGGTCCGGAAGCGGTCCATCACCCCGCGGTGGGCGTCCTGCGCCGCCGTGAACATGCCGGTCATCAGCCCGTTCGCTGCGGTCGCGGCGAGCAGTCCGGGCACCAGGAACTCGCGGTACTCGGCGCCCGGCATGGCCAGCGCGCTGCCGAAGACGTAGCCGAAGAACAGCAGCATCGTGATCGGCATGGTCTGCGTGAGGATCAGCAGGGCCGGGGCGTGCCGGGCCTTTTGCAGTTGACGGGTCAGGACGGCGCCGCCGTCGGACAGCAGGGTGCTCATGCCGCGTTCTCCTTCGGGGTCACGGGCGCGGGGATGCGGGTGAGGCGCAGGAACACCTCGTCGAGGGTGGGCGGGCGCAGGCTCGCGTCGGTGACGGGCACGCCCGCGGTGTCGAGTTCGCGGATGATCCGCGGCAGCGTCAGCCCGGCGTCGAGGACGGTCACCCCGACGGTGAGGCGCTCCTCGTCGAGCGCGGGCCGGCCGCCGGTGAGCCGGTCCAGGACGGCCGCCGCGCGCGGGAGGGCCTCCGGTCCGGGGACGGTGACCTCGGCGCGGGCGCCGATCAGCGCCTTGAGCTCGACGGGGGTGCCGTTCGCGACGGCTCGGCCGCGGTCGACGACCGTGATGTCGTCGGCGAGCCGGTCCGCCTCCTCCAGGTACTGCGTGGTGAGCAGCACCGTGGTGCCCTCGGCCGCGAGTTCTCGAACGGCGCTCCAGATGTGCTCGCGGGCCGACGGATCCAGGCCGGTGGTGGGCTCGTCGAGGAACAGCACGCCGGGGCGGGTGATCAGCCCGGCGGCCAGGTCGAGGCGGCGGCGCATCCCGCCGGACCAGGTGCCGGCGACCCGGTCCGCGGCCTCGCCGAGCCCGAAGCGCTCCAGCAGCCCGTCGGCGCGGGACCGGCCGGCGGGGCCGCGCAGTCCGGCGAGCCGGGCGAAGAGCCGGAGGTTCTCGCGGCCGGTCAGGTCCCCGTCGACGGAGGCGTACTGCCCGGTGACCCCGATGGCGCGGCGGACGGCGGCGGGCTCGCGCGTGACGTCGTGGCCGGCGACGAGCGCCCGGCCGCCGGTGGGCGCGGTCAGCGTGGTCAGGATCCGGACGGCGGTGGTCTTGCCCGCTCCGTTGGGGCCGAGGAGACCGCAGACCGTGCCCTCCGGAACGGCGAGGTCGAGACCGCGCAGGGCGTGGACGTCCCCGTAGTTCTTCTCCAGCCCCTCACTAAGTACAGCGTACGTAGTAGTCATGTGCGGCACCCTACCTCACTACGTACGGCGTACGTAACTAAGATGGTGGCGAGACGACGAGGTGATCCGAGCGATGACAGCCGGCGGGCGACCCGCTGAACCCGAAGTGATCTGGTCCCGCCCGCAGCGCGCCGGCCGGGGCCCCAGGCCCGCGCACAGCCGCGAGTCGATCGCCGCCGAAGCGGTGCGCATCGCCGACGCGGAGGGGATCGAGGCCGTCTCCATGCGGCGCGTCGCCGCCGGGATCGGCGCCGGGACGATGTCCCTGTACAACTACGTGCCGCGCAAGGACGACCTGTACGAGCTGATGGTCGACGCGGTCAGCGGCGAGTACGTGTTCACCCAGCCGACCGGCGACTGGCGGGCCGACCTGCTCGCCCTGGCCCGCCAGACACGGGACCTGATGCACCGCCACCCGTGGCTGCCGGGGCTCCTCAGCCCCGTCCACGGCTTCAGCCCGAACGCCCTCGCGTACCTGGAGCACAGCCTCGACTGCCTGGCCCCGCTCGACGTGCCGGACGGCGAGAAGCTGGAACTCGTCGCCGCGGTCAACGGCATGGTGTCCACGTACGTGGCGAGCGAGCTGGCACTGGCCGAGCGGGCCCGCTCCCTGCCCTGGAGCGAGGCCGCCGAGGCGAGCGTCCGGGCCGCCTGGCTCGGCTCACGGCTGGCCACCGGTCGGTACCCGCGGCTGGCCGCCGCCCTCACGAGCGCCCGGCCCGCCCCCGAGCCGGGAGTGGACATGGCCGCGGTCTTCGACCGGTCGGTGTCCCGGCTGCTGGGGGCCTGGGGCGAGGCGTAGGCGGCATCGCGCCGCCCGGGGCGGTGTCGACAACCTGTCCGGAGCGGCGCGGACACGGGCTCAGGGCGGCCCGGACAACGTGCTCGGAGCATTCCGGACACGTTCAGAGCAGTCCGGGCTATGCGTTCGGAGCGGCTCGGGCAACGCGTCAGAGCAGCGCGAACTGCCCGCCCGGGCCCTCCTCCTGGTGGTCCAGCACCGAGGCCGGGCGCCGTGCCGAACGCGGCGGCGGCAGCACCGCGGCCGCCCGCAGCGCGGCCGCGGGCAGCAGCGGGCCCGGCTCGAACGCCGCCCGCTCCGGCGCCAGGTCCGCCAGCAGCGCCAGGGTCGTCACCAGCGCCAACAGCTCCGAGGTCCACGCCTGCGGCCACTGCCCCGGACCCAGCGCCACCAGCCCCTCGGCATCGGGAGCCCGGTGCGCCACCCGGGCCGCGAACCAGGCCTCCAGCACCCGCACGCCCTGCGCCTCGTACTCCCAGGCCCCGACCGGGACGGGGGAGACCGTGCCCGAGCCGAGGCCCAGGGTCTCGCTCTCCGCGTCGTACGACAGCTCCAGTGGCCACGCCCCGACCGCCGAGCGGACGTACGGCCGGCGCCCGCCGGGCAGCCGGGGCGGCTCGCCGCCGCGCGCCCCGCGCAGCTGGACGGTGAGGAGCCGGTGTCCCAGCTCCAGCCCGGCCCGCCAGCGCCCCGGGTCGGTGGAGAGCGGGACCTCGTACCCCCGCGGCCCGGGGCGGCCGGCGGCGAGGATCCAGCACAGCAGGTCCTCGGGGGTGACCCAGCCGCCGTACCGCTCGCCGAGCAGGGGGAGCAGGCCCGGGGCGACATTGGGCTCGGCGCCGCCGGGGCGCCGGTGCAGGGGCCGGATCCGCCCGAGCCGACCGGCCGGGAGGTGTGCGCTGACCAGCAGCTCGGGGGTCTCGACGGCGAACAGCTGGTGCTCGTCCAGGACCCGCCACAGCTCCGGGCGGGCCGAGTCGATGAGCCGCTGGTCGGGCAGGAGCCACTGCTCGTCGAAGGGCTCGCGGAGCACCCGTACCGGTTCCGGGCACGGGCCGGGCTCGTCCGCGAAACGGGCCGTGGCCGCCGAACGCTGCCCCGGCAGCGCGGCCGCCCCGGAGGCGGGGGTGCGCAGCCGGCTCGGGCGGAACAGCCGCTCCCGGTCGGCGCCTTCGGCACCGGTCAGGGCCGCCCAGCGGGCGCGCAGGGAAGCGGGATCGGGCGCGGCCACCCAGTCCCGGCCCAGGCGCAGGCCGCCCACGGACCAGGGCATCAGATCGTCCAGCAGCGGTACGTCTTCGCTCACGCCGCCGATGGTAGCGACGGGACCCGGCGGCCGGGCTCCGCCCAGGCCGAAGAGCTACGCTCCTTGTGTACGCGTATGACGTGTATGTGTGGAATCGACCGAGGAGATGTCATGAGTCAGTACGACGAATACTCGACTCCGTCGCAGGCCGAGGGGGAGCGGCTCGACGAGGACATGGACGAGACCCAGATGCAGCAGACGCACCACCCGAAGACGATGCGCACCACGCCCTCCCAGGCCGAGGGCGAGCGGTCCGCGGAGGACGACGAGAAGCGGTAGCCGCAGCCGCAGCCGACGGCGGGTGTCAGTGCGCGTCGACCGTCACCGTGAAGGAGAACCGGTCGCCGCGGTAGCGGATCCGCGCCACGTCCACCACCCGGCCGTCCTCGTCGTACGTCACGCCCGTGTAGTGCAGGATCGGGCTGAGCAGCGGGACCTGGAGCAGCTCGGCCGTCTCCGGGTCGGCGAGCCGCGCCTCGACGGTGTCCGTGATCCGGCTGATGCGCACCCCCACGATGTCCCGCAGCACCTTCGTCATCGGCCACCGTTCGAGATCGGCGAGCCGGACCGACTCGGCGAACTCCGGAAGGACCGCGTTCTCCGCCCAGTTGCTGGGCTCCCCGCTCTCGCGGTCGTGGCGCAGCCTGCGGTACGTGACCACCTCCGGGGTGTCCGGGAAGTGCTCCAGCAGCTCCCCGGACACCGCCGTCCGCGCGTGCCCGAGGATCGTCGTGCGCTCGCCCGACTGCTGGGCCACGATCGTGTCGACCGAGCCCAGCAGCCGCACCGGGGCGGCCCGCCGGGCCCCCGGTTCGATGAAGGTGCCGCGCCGACGGTGCCGGCTGATCAGCCCCTCGCCCTCCAACTCCTTGAGCGCCTGCCGCATGGTCAGCACGCTCACCCCGTAGTGCCCTGCGAGCTGCTCCTCGGTGGGCAGCCGCAGCGAGGCGTCCGGCGTGCGCCCGAGTATCGAGGCGCGCAGCGACTGCGAGACCTGGTACCAAAGGGGAAGTTTCCGGTTCAGGACCAGCGAGTCGGGGGCGAAGGCGGTCACGGGTGGGGTCTCCGTAGGGCTGACAGGGGTGGTGTCCTGCGCATATTAGGCGCGGAAGTGGCGCTGGAGCCCCTGCCAGACGTCGTCGTATCCGCGCTGGAGGTGGTCCGCGCCGGCCGCCTGGGCGGTGGCGGTGATCGGCCAGCGGGTCTCGAACATGAAGGCCAGGCCGTCGTCGATCTTCTGCGGCTTCAGCTCGGCGGCGCTCGCCCGGTCGAAGGTCTCCCGGTCCGGGCCGTGCGCGGACATCATGTTGTGGAGCGAGCCGCCGCCGGGGACGAACCCTTCGGCCTTGGCGTCGTAGGCGCCCTCGATCAGGCCCATGTACTCGCTCATCACGTTGCGGTGGAAGTACGGCGGGCGGAAGGTGTCCTCGCCGACCAGCCAGCGCGGGGCGAAGACCACGAAGTCGACGCCCGCCAGTCCGGGGGTGTCGGTGGGCGCGGTCAGCACCGTGAAGATCGACGGGTCCGGGTGGTCGTAGCTGATCGACCCGATCACGTTGAAACGGCGCAGGTCGTACACGTACGGGACGTGCGTGCCGTGCCAGGCGACCACGTCCAGCGGGGAGTGGTCGTAGGTGGCCGACCAGAGGTTGCCGCAGAACTTGTTGACCACCTCGGTCGGGCGCTCGACGTCCTCGTACGCGGCGACCGGAGCGCGGAAGTCCCGCGCGGCGGCGAGGCCGTTGGCGCCGATCGGGCCCAGGTTCGGCAGCTCGAAGGGCTGGCCGTAGTTCTCGCAGACGTAGCCGCGGGCGTCGTCCCCGAGGAGCTCGACGCGGAAGCGGACGCCGCGGGGGATCAGGGCGACCTCGCCGGGGCCGGCGGAGAGCAGGCCGAGCTCGGTGCGCAGCAGCAGGCCGCCGCGCTCGGGGACGATCAGGAGCTCGCCGTCGGAGTCGCTGAAGACCCGGTCGGTCATGTCGGCGTTGGCGGAGTACAGGTGGACGGCCATGCCGGTGCGCTGGGTCGCGTCGCCGTTGCCGCCCAGGGTCCACAGGCCGGCCAGGAAGTCGGTGCCGGGGGCCGGGGTGGGCAGCGGGTTCCAGCGCAGTCGGTTGGGGTCCGGGACGGTCTCCGTGAAGGGCGCGGTGCGCAGGGCCCCGTTGTCGACGCGGGTGAAGGGCGGGTGCGCGGCCGAGGGGCGGATCCGGTAGAGCCAGGAACGGCGGTTGTGGGTGCGGGGCTCGGTGAAGGCGCTGCCGCTGAGCTGCTCGGCGTACAGGCCGAGAGCGGCCCGCTGGGGCGAGTTCCGGCCGAGCGGAAGCGCGCCCGGCACGGCCTCCGAGCTGTGCTCGTTGCCGAAGCCGGTGAGGTACTCCAGTGCCTCGGCCGTCTTCCTGGCCTGCTCGCTCATCTGCTGCTCCCACTCCGTCGAATGAATCCTATGCCCGACAGTAGGATTCCGCGGCCCGCGCGTCAACGGCGGGCGGGGTGCGGGGGTCGGTCGGATTCATCGTGCGGAGGGGCGGATTCGCGGCGCCGAGGGGGATCCCAAAAGATGAACAATGCTCTACTCTCACGCGCATGTCGTGGACCCGCAGGTCTCCTGCCGTGCCGGCGGTGCTCCTCGCCGCCCTCCTAGCCCTCCTGTCCCTCCTCGTCGCCGCGCCCGCCGCGAGCGCGCACGAGGAGCGCCCCGTCACCCTCCCCGACGGCACCGGATCCGTGCCCGAGTACCGCAAGGCGGAGCCGGACCTGCTGGTCTGCAAGACAGACCGGCCCGACTTCAAACGCCGCACCTCCGCCTTCCCGCAGGAACTCCGGGACCGCAACCTCGCCCTGTTCGAGCGCTGCCTGCGGACCGGCTACCGCCACCTCCAGGAAGCCGTCGACGCCGTCGACCGGCCCGGGATGAACATCGCGATCCTCCCCGGCCTGTACGAGGAGGAGCCCTCACTGGGCAAACCGACGGGGGAGTGCGCCTCGCTCAAGGCTCCGAACTCCGCGCTCGGCTACCAGATCCTCAGCTACGAGCAGCAGGTGGCCTGCCGCCACAACCAGAACCTCGTCGCCATCCTCGGCAAGACGAACCTGCAGATCGAAGGCACCGGCGCCTCGCGCACGGACGTCGTCATCGACGCCAAGTACCAGAAGCTGAACGGCATCCGCGCCGACAAGTCCAACGGCATCTACTTCCGCAACTTCACCGCCCAGCGCACCACCTTCAACTCGCTGTACGTCCTGGCCGGCGACGGCTTCGTCATCGACGACGTGCTGACCCGCTGGAACGACGAGTACGGCTTCCTGACCTTCGCCAGCGACCACGGGCTATACAAGAACTGCGAGTCCTACGGGAACGGCGACTCCGGCATCTACCCCGGCAGCGCCTCCAACATCAACGACGGCCGCGGCTACGACGTCCCCCGGTACTCCATCGAGATCACCGGCTGCCGCAGCCACCACAACATGGTCGGCTACTCCGGCACCGCGGGCGACTCCGTCTGGGTGCACGACAACGAGTTCGACCAGAACATGGGCGGCGCCTCCATGGACAGCGCCTTCCCCGGCCACCCCGGACTCCCGCAGAACCACGCCAAGTTCGAGCGGAACCTGATCCACGACAACAACCAGGACTACTACGGGTACGTCGCCGACGGCACCTGCGCCAAGCCGCCCGTCGAGCGCGGCTACGAGCGGGGCGTGGTCTGCCCGCAGATCTCCATGCCCCCGGGCACCGGCATCATCACCGCCGGCGGCAACTGGAACCTCTACGAGAACAACTGGGTGTACGGCCACCAGCGTGCGGGCTTCTTCCTCAGCGCCGTCCCCGCCTTCATCCGGGGCGAGGAGGCGTGGTCCAAGCAGACGGACACCTCCCACCACAACCGGTACGCGGGCAACGTCCTCGGCAAGGACAAGTCCGGAGCGTCCCGCCCCAACGGCATGGACGTGTGGTGGGACGGTCAGGGCCGCGCCAACTGCTGGCAGGACGGCCCCGACGGCTCCACCCCGGGCACGGTCCCGCAGTGCGGCGGTGCGCGCGGCGACGTATCGGGCGCCTCGGCCCGCCTGGTCGGCGAACCGGTCAAGCTGGTCCAGCTCCTCGTCTGCGCCGACTACAGCGTCCAGGCGCGCAAGCTCCCGGCCGGTTGCGACTGGTACGGCGCGCGCGGGGTGGAGCGGGTGGAGACCCAGATCGCGGTGGCCGTGGCGGCGGTGCTGCTCCTGGTCGGCGGGGTGCTGTGGCGGCGCCGCCTGCGGGGCTCCCGCCTGGGCGCGGTGGCCTCACTCCTCGGCCTGGCGGGTCTGGTCCTGGACGTGGCCGGCTCCACCATGTCGCTGACCGCGACCTTCGTCCCCGCGCTGGCCGTGCTCCTGCTCGGCCTGTGGTGGACGGGCGTCGGCCTCGCCCTGCGCCCCACCCGGCCCTGGCTTGCCCGCCTGACCCTGCTCCTGGCCGGGCTGACCCTGCTGGACGCCTTCGACAAGGCGGTCCTGATGATCCCCTGGACCCCCCTGAGCCCCGCCTGGGCACGCGCGCTGGTCGCCCTCGTCTGGGTCCTGTGGGCCGCCGTGGCCTCGGCCCGTTCCGCCTACCAGGCCGGCCCGGGCGGCGACCCGGCCGGCGACCGCACCCCGGTCCCGGCGGGCCCCTCCCCGTCCCTGAGCGCGACAGCCCCCGAACCCCCGTCAACCCCGGAGCCCACCGCATGACCCCCCACGCCGGCACCCCCCACCCCTCCATCCCCCACCCCCGAACCCCCACCCGACCCCCATCCCCGGCCCCCGCCCCGTCCCCGGCTCCCGCTTCGGCCCAGCGCCCGTCTCCGGCCCCGGCGGTGGCCCCGGCGGTGTCGCCGACCCGTGTCGCCCACCCGGGTGGTAGGTCTTGTGCAGGGGCCCCGGCCCATCCCGCCACGGCGCTCGCGAGCGCCCGGTGCACTGCCCGCCCGGCCGGTGGGGACCACCCGGCCGGGCGGGTCCTCCACGCGCGGGGAGGGCTGCTGTGAGCGACGACCGTTCCGCCGAGCGGAGCCGGTGCGACGTCTGCGCCGCCCCGCCCCTCCCGCCGCGCAGGCGTGGCAGGGCCGCCCGGGGTGCGGCTCTGCTCGCCCTCGTCCTGCTCCTCGCCGGCGGCGCGGCGACGGGCTGCGGTGGACGGGCCACGACCCACCACAAGCCCGGTACCAGCCATGAGCAGGCCTCCGGCGACGTGGGCACCCTGCTCAGCAGCGATGACGGCGCGGGCCACCACCTTCGGGAGGTCCCGGCCGAAGGCGCGCCGGAGGTCCAGCTCACCGCCCGCCCGGACTCCGAGGACGGCTGGAACCTCCAACTGGCCGTGAAGAACTACCGCTTCACCCCCGACAGCACCGGCGGCGGAGCCCTCCCGGGCGCCGGCCACGCCCACCTGTTGCTCGACGGGCAGAAGCTGGCCCGGCTGTACGGCCCCTGGTTCCACCTGCCCGCCGCGCAGGTCCCCGAGGGCGCGCACACCCTGACCGTCCGCCTCTACGCCGACGACCACACCGCCTGGGCGGTGGCCGGCAAGCCGATCGAGGGCTCGGTGCAGCTCACCGCCGCCGCCCCGGGCCAGGCCGGCGGCCACAGCCACACCCCGCCGACGACCCCGACGACCCCGACGACCCCGACGACCCCGACGTCCCAGGCGACCCCGACGTCCCAGGCGGCGCCGGAGGCCGACCGCACCGTCACCGTCACCGTCCGGGACGGCAAGGTCAGCCCCGCCCCGGCCCGCACCGAGCTGCGGCGCGGCGAACGCGTCGCCCTGCGCGTCACCAGCGACCGCGCGGACACCCTGCACGTCCACGGCTACGACAAGGAACTCGCCCTGCCCGCAGGCCAGGAGGCCACCCTGATCCTGACGGTCGACCGTACGGGCCTCTTCGAGGTCGAAACTCACGAGTCCGGCCTCGTCCTGACCCAGCTCCTCGTCCGATGACCCGGCACACGTACCCGAACCGGCATCGGCACCCGCACGGACACCCGCACCGACACCCGCACTCGGGCCCGCGCCCGCGCCGGCACACGCAGCCGCGGCTCCCCGGACTCGGGCCCGAGTCCGGGACGCCCGGCCGCGCCGATGGCCCGGCACCGACCCCGGCCGGCCGGTGCTGAGCCCCGCCGCGCCCGGTTTCGGGTCGGGGCCCCTCCCGGGCGCCGGTGGTGACGGCGCCGGCCAGGGCGTGGTCCGACACCCGGCCGATCCGCTCACCACACTCGCGCACGGGATCGGATCCCAGCACGACCTTCCGATCTCTCCCTTCTACGCATTCGCCGGCGCCTTCGCCGCGCTGTTCGTCTCCTTCCTCGCTCTCGGCCTGCTCTGGTCGACCTCCCGCTTCCGCGGAGACCGGTCGGGGCTCGCCCTCCCCGCCGCCCTCCAGAGGGCCGTCGACGCGCGGGCCACCCGCACCGCCCTGCGCGCCCTCGGCCTCGCCGCCGCGTTGACCGTCCTCCTCCACCTCCTCCTCGGTCCCGACGACCCCGCCCGCAACCCCGCTCCCGGCGCCGTCTACGTACTCCTCTGGGTCGGACTCGTCCCCGCCTCCCTCCTCCTCGGCCCCGTATGGCGCCGCCTCAACCCGCTCCGCACCCTGTACCTCCTGCTCTCCCGGGCCCCGCGCCACCACGGACCCGACCGCCCCCTCCCCGCCCGGCTCGGCCAATGGCCCGCGGCCGCCGGGCTGTTCGCCTTCACCTGGCTCGAACTCGTCGCTCCCGACCCCGCATCCACCACCACCCTCCTGATCGCCCTCGCCCTGTACTCCACCGTCCAGCTGCTGCTCGCCGCCCGCTTCGGCGAGCGCTGGTTCGACGACGGAGACGCCTTCGAGGCGTACTCCGCCCTCTTCGCCCGTCTCTCCCCCCTCGGCCGCCGCCACGACGGCCGCCTCGCCCTGCGGAACCCCTTCCACGGACTCGACGCGACGCCCGAGCGGCCCGGACTCGTCGCCACCGTCTGCGTCCTCCTCGGATCCACCGCCTACGACGGCTTCTCCGACAACCCCTCCTGGATCGACACCCTTCAGACCTCCCCCCTCGGCCGCACCCCCACGGCCACCCTCGGACTGCCCGCTTCCATCGCCCTCGTCGCCACCCTCTACTGCCTCTGCGCGGCGGCCACCCGACTCGTCAGCGGCCCGCACCCCGGCCCGCTGACCGCCTTCGCGCACTCACTGGTGCCGATCGCACTCGGCTATCTCATCGCCCACTACTTCTCCCTCCTGGTAGTCGAAGGACCACGCACGGTAATCATGGCATTGGGCACTGACAACGCCCCGGAACCCTTGTCACCACTGGGTCCGGGCGGTCTCGCCGCGCTCCAGGTCATCGCCGTCGTCACCGGCCACGTGCTCGGTGTCACCGCGGCCCACGACCGCTCCGTACGTCTCTTCCCGCCCGCGAAAGCGGTGGCCGGACAGCTCCCGCTGCTCGCGTTGATGATCACGTACACCATCGGAGGGCTGAGCCTGCTGCTGAACTGAGCGAGTCCAGGCCCCCGCCGAGCCCGGAAACGAGGAGCGGCATGATGGACCCCGTGCCTCCCGCCCACCCCATGCGTCGTACGCCCATCCAGCAGCGCAGCGCCGACCGGCTCGCCCGGATCCTCGACGCCTGCGCCGAACTCCTGGACGAGACCGGCTACGAGAACCTCAGCACCAGGGCCGTCGCCCTGCGCGCAGGCGTCCCGATCGGCTCGGTCTACCGGTTCTTCGGCAACAAGCGGGCGATGGCCACGGCCCTCGCCCACCGCAACCTCGACACCTACGCCGACGGCATCGCGGACCGCCTCGCCGACCTCCCCGCCACCGACTGGCGGCCCGTCGTCGACGCCGTGCTGGACGAGTACCTCGCCATGAAGCGCACCGTCCCCGGATTCGCGCTCGTCGACTTCGGCGTGCCCGCACCGCCGACCGAAGGCCCGGACTCCGATCCCAACAACCTGGTCGCCGCCCGTCTGACCGAACTGCTCTGTGCGCACCTCGGCCTCACCCTCGACACCGCCCTCGAGCGAGCCGTCCTGGTCGCCGTCGAAGCCACGGACGCGCTGGTCCAGCTGGCCTTCCGTCTCGATCCGGCGGGGGACCCGGCCATCGTCACCGAGATCCGCGTGATGATGCACGCCTACCTGGCCCGCGTGCTGGACTGACCCGCCCCCGCCCGGCCGCGGCACGGTGCTCCGGGGGTGTCCGGCCCGCCGGCCCGCCGGTACGCCGCCCCGCCGGGTCGCCGGGTCGTGGCTTCCCGCCCGGCCCCGGTGCGATCCCGCTCCGGCAAGGCCCTCCCCTCCATGCGTACCGGTCGGTATGCTCGGTGTGCCCCGCGTGCCCGTGCCGCAGCCTGCCGCCCCTGGAGGGCCCATGCCCCGCACCGCCCTGCGCATCTGTCCCCTCTGTGAAGCCACCTGCGGCCTCACCCTCACCATCGAGGGCGCCGCGGTCACCGGCGCCCGCGGCGACCGCGAAGACGTCTTCAGCCGCGGATTCATCTGCCCCAAGGGCGCCGCCTTCGGACAGCTCGACGCCGACCCCGACCGGCTGCGCCGCCCGCTCGTCCGCCGCGACGGGCGCCTGCGGGAGGCCTCCTGGGAGGAGGCGTTCGACGCCGTCGCCGCCGCCGTTCCCGCGCTCGTCGAGGAGTACGGGGCCCAGTCGGTGGGCGTGGTCCTCGGCAACCCCAACGCGCACACCATGGCCGGAGCCCTCTACCCGCCCCTGCTCCTCAAGGCCCTCGGCACCCGGAACCTCTTCACCGCCAGCACGCTCGACCAGATGCCCAAGCACGTCTCCAGCGGCCTGCTCTACGGCGACCCCTTCGCCATCCCGGTGCCCGACCTCGACAGGACCGACTTCCTGCTGCTCCTGGGTGCCAACCCGGTCGAATCCAACGGCTCCCTGTGCACCGCGCCCGACTTCCCGGGCCGGCTCAAGGCCCTGCGTGCCCGCGGCGGCACCCTCGTCGTCGTCGATCCGCGCCGCACCCGCACCGCCGCCCTCGCCGACCACCACCTCGCCCCGCGCCCCGGCAGCGACGCCCTGCTGCTCGCCGCCCTCGCGCACACCCTGTTCGCGGAGAAACTCGCCACCCCAGGCGCACTGGACGAAAGGACCGAGGGACTCGGGGAACTCGCCGCCGCGCTCGAGAGTTTCACTCCTGAGGCCGTGGCACCCGCCTGCGACCTCCCGGCCGACGAGATCCGCACCCTCGCCCGCGAACTCGCGGCCGCGCCCACCGCCGCCGTCTACGGCCGGATCGGCAGCTGCACCGTCGAGCACGGCACCCTCGCCAGCTGGCTGGTCGACGTACTGAACATCCTCACCGGCAACCTCGACCGGACCGGCGGAGTCCTCTTCCCGCTCCCGGCCGCCGGACCGCGGCCGCGGCCCGCCGGACCGGGCAAGGGCTTCGCGCTCGGCCGCTGGCACAGCCGGGTCAGCGGCCACCCCGAGGTGAAGAGCGAACTGCCCATCGCCGCCCTGGCCGAGGAGATCGAGACGCCGGGGGAGGGGCGGATCCGCGCCCTGATCTCCATCGCCGCGAACCCGGTCCTGTCCGCACCCGACGGCGACCGGCTCGACCGGGTGCTGGCCGGCCTCGACTTCATGGTCGCGATCGACCCGTACCTGAACGAGACCTCACGCCACGCGCACGTCGTACTGCCTCCGCCGCCGCCCTCGCAGAGCCCGCACCACGACTTCGCCTTCAACGGCTTCGCCATCCGCAACCAGGTGCGCTACACCCGGGCCGCCGTCCCCCTCGAAGCCGACCGCCTCGACGAGTGCGAGATCCACGCGCGACTCGTCCTCGCCGTCTCCGGCACGAGCGGCGCCGCCGGCCCGGAATCCGTCGACGAACTCGTCGTCCGCGGCACCCTCGGCAAGGAGACGGCCGACCCGAACTCCCCGCTGCACGGGCAGGACCCGGCCCGTCTCGCCGGCCTGCTCGCGGGTGACAGCGGCCCCGAACGCCGCCTGGACATGATGCTCCGACTCGGCCCGTACGGAGACCTGTTCGGCGCCGCCGTCGAGGGGGACCGGCTCAGCCTGGAGCGGCTGCTCGCGCACCCGCACGGCATCGACCTGGGACCGATGCGCCCCCGGCTCCCGGGCGTGCTGAGGACCCGCAGCGGCAGGATCGAGCTGCTGCCGGACCCGATCGCGGCCGAGCTCCTCAGGCTGCGCACGACGCTCACCGACCGCCCCGCCGCCCTGGTGCTCGTGGGCCGCCGCCACCTGCGGTCCAACAACAGCTGGTTGCACAACGTCCCGGCCCTCACCGGAGGTTCCAACCGCTGCACCCTCCAGGTGCATCCGCTGGACGCGGGCCGGCTGGGCCTCACCGACGGCGGCCGGGCCCGGATCACCGCCGCCGGCGGGAGCCTGGAGGTTCCCGTCGAGATCTCCGACGCCGTCCGCACCGGAGTGGTGAGCCTTCCGCACGGCTGGGGCCACGACCGGGCCGGCACCCGACTCTCGGTGGCCTCCGCCGTGCCCGGCGCCAACGTCAACCAGCTCCTCGACGGCACCCTGCTCGACCCGCTGTCCGGCACGGCGGTGCTCAACGGCTTCCCCGTCGAACTCGTACCCCTGCCCTGAGCTGGGGTTTTGCTCGTATTGCTCACGGCTCGACGTCTTGTTGGCCCCAGGAGGCGGCACCTACCTTCCCCCCATGCTGACCTTCCTCGGCTTCGCCATGATCGCGACTTTCCTGGCCCTGATCATGATGAAGAAAATGTCGCCCATCGCGGCGCTCGTCCTCATCCCCGCCCTGTTCTGCGTCTTCGCCGGCAAGGGCGCGCACCTCGGCGACTACGTCATCGAAGGCGTCGGGAAACTCGCCCCGACCGCCGCCATGCTGATGTTCGCCATCGTCTATTTCGGCGTGATGATCGACGTCGGCCTGTTCGACCCGATCGTGCGGGGCATCCTGCGCTTCTGCAAGGCGGACCCCGTGCGGGTGGTGGTCGGCACCGCGGTCCTCGCGGCGATCGTCTCGCTCGACGGCGACGGATCGACCACCTTCATGATCACGGTCTCGGCCATGTACCCGCTCTACAAGCGCCTCGGCCTGAGCCTGGTGGTCATGACGGGGGTCGCGGCCACGGCGAACGGCGTCATGAACACCCTGCCCTGGGGCGGCCCCACGGCCCGCGCCGCCACCGCGCTCAAGCTCGACGCCGCGGACATCTTCGTCCCGATGATCCCGGCGCTCGCCGTGGGACTGGTCTTCGTCTTCGTCCTCGCGTACGTACTCGGGCTGAAGGAGCGCCGCAGGGTCGGCATCCTCTCCCTGCCGGGGGGCGAGACGGCGCAGGAGGAGGAACTGGTCACGGCCGCCACCGGGACGCGCCCGGGCGGGGCCGCCACCGGCTCCGCTGCCGCGTCCACCGCCGGCTCCGCCGCGCGCGCCGAGCACTCCGCCGTGAGCGCCGCCGACCCCGTCGCGAGCACCACCGGATCCGCCGGGACGTCGGACGCCGCGGGCGGCGCCGGTCCCGAGGGCGGGTTCCAGGGTCTCGACCCGCACCGCCCGACCCTGCGCCCGCGCCTCTACTGGTTCAACGCCGCCCTCACCGTCGCCCTCCTGGCTGCGATGATCATGGAGTTGCTCCCCATCCCGGTCCTGTTCCTGCTCGGCGCGGCCCTCGCGCTCACCGTGAACTTCCCGCACATGCCGGACCAGAAGGCCCGGATCGCCGCCCACGCCGACAACGTCCTGAACGTCGCCGGCATGGTCTTCGCCGCCGCCGTCTTCACCGGAGTCCTGACCGGTACCGGCATGGTCAAGCACATGGCCGACTGGCTCGTCGGCGCCATCCCCGAGGGCATGGGCCCGCACATGGCCCTGGTCACCGGCCTCCTGAGCCTGCCGCTCACCTACTTCATGTCGAACGACGGGTTCTACTTCGGCGTCCTCCCGGTCCTCGCCGAGGCCGGCGCCGCCCACGGGGTCTCCCCCCTCGAAATCGCCCGCGCCTCCCTCGTCGGCCAGGCCCTGCACATGTCCAGCCCGCTGGTTCCGGCCGTCTACGTCCTCGTCGGCATGGCAAAGGTCGAGTTCGGCGACCACACCCGGTTCACCGTGAAATGGGCGGCACTGACCTCCCTCGTCGTCCTCGGGGCGGGGATGCTTTTCGGCATCATCTGATCCCCGCCTCCCCTGGCGCACGGAAAACTACCGCCGCTAGTTTGTAGGGTGTCCGCGAGGTCTGGTCTACGCACTCGTGCGTGCTCGGGAGGAATGGCATGAAGGCCCACGACGGGATGTACATCGGCGGCGCATGGCGCCCCGCCGCCGGAAGCGACCGCATAGAGGTCGTCAACCCGGCCGACGAGCAGGTCATCGCTTCGGTGCCGGCCGGTACCGAGGAGGACGTGGACGCGGCCGTGCGAGCGGCCCGCGCCGCGCTGCCCGGCTGGGCCGCGACGCCCCCGGCCGAGCGGGCCGCCCTGATCGGCGCGGTGCGCGACGTACTGATCGCCCGCAAGAGCGAGATCGCCGAGACCATCACCGCCGAACTGGGTTCCCCGCTCGGTTTCGCGGAGGCGGTCCACGTCGGCTCGCCGATCGCCGTGGCCTCCTCGTACGCCGAACTGGCGGCCTCGTACTCCTTCGAGGAGCGGCTCGGGAACTCCACCGTGCTGCTGGAGCCCGTCGGGGTGGTCGGCGCCATCACCCCCTGGAACTATCCGCTGCACCAGGTCGTTGCCAAGGTGGCACCCGCTCTCGCCGCCGGCTGCACCCTCGTGCTCAAGCCGGCCGAGGACACCCCGCTGACCGCGCAGCTCTTCGCCGAAGCCGTGCACGAGGCGGGCATCCCGGCCGGAGTCTTCAACCTCGTGACCGGAACCGGCCCGGTCGCCGGGCAGGCCCTCGCCGCGCACGAGGGAGTCGACCTCGTCTCCTTCACCGGCTCCACCGCGGTCGGCAAGAAGATCGGCGCCACGGCCGGCGCCGCCGTCAAGCGGGTCGCCCTGGAACTGGGCGGCAAATCGGCCAACGTCATCCTGCCCGGCGCCGATCTGGCCAAGGCCGTCGCGGCCGGCGTCGGCCACGTCATGAACAACGCCGGCCAGAGCTGCAACGCGCTCACCCGCATGCTCGTCCACCGGGACCACTACGAGGAGGCCGTCTCGCTCGCGGCCGCCGCCGTCGCCAAGTACCCCACGGGTGACCCCCGCACGCAGGGCACCCGCCTCGGCCCGGTGGTCAACGCCAAACAGCACGAACGCGTCCGCGGCTACATCGCCAAGGGAATGGAGGAAGGCGCCCGTCTCGTCGCCGGCGGCCCCGACTCCCCGCACGAGAAGGGCTACTTCGTCGCGCCGACCGTGTTCGCCGACGTCACGCCCGACATGACCATCGCCCAGGAGGAGATCTTCGGCCCCGTGCTGTCGATCCTGCCGTACGACGACGAGGAGGAGGCCCTGCGCATCGCCAACGGCACCGTCTACGGCCTCGGCGGCGCCGTCTGGGCCGAGAACGAGGAGACGGCCGTGGCGTTCGCCCGCCGCATGGACACCGGGCAGGTGGACATCAACGGCGGCCGCTTCAACGTGCTCGCGCCCTTCGGCGGCTACAAGCAGTCGGGCGTCGGCCGCGAGCTGGGCCCGCACGGCCTGACGGAGTACCTCCAGACCAAGTCCCTGCAGTTCTGACCACGGAGACGACGAACATGGTCCGCGCCGCCATCCTGCCCGCCGTCGGAGCCCCGCTGGAGATACGGGAGATCGTGCTGCCCGATCCCGGACCCGGGCAGGTTCGCATACGGCTCACCGCAGCCGGGGTCTGTCACTCCGACCTCTCCCTCACCAACGGCACCATGAGGGTTCCCGTACCCGCAGTCCTCGGCCACGAGGGCGCGGGCACGGTCCTCGCGGTGGGCGAGGGCGTCACCCACGTCGCCCCCGGCGACGGGGTCGTGCTCAACTGGGCCCCCTCCTGCGGGGAGTGCCACCACTGCGCCATCGGCGAGGTGTGGCTCTGCGTCAACGCGCTCACCGGGGTCGGTGCCGTCTACGCGCACGACGCGCAGGGCGTCCCGCTCCACCCCGGGCTGAACGTGGCCGCGTTCGCCGAGGAGACCGTCGTCGCCGCCAACTGCGTGCTGCCCGCGCCCGCCGGGATTCCGCTCGCCGAGGCCGCCCTGCTCGGCTGCGCCGTGCTCACCGGCTACGGCGCCGTCCACCACAGCGCCCAGGTCCGCGCCGGCGAATCCGTCGCCGTCTTCGGCGTCGGCGGGGTCGGCCTGGCCGCGCTCCAGGCCGCCCGCATCGCCGGGGCGGGCCCGATCGTGGCCGTGGACGTCTCCCCGGCCAAGGAGGAGCTGGCGCGGGCGGCCGGGGCCACCGAGTTCGTCCTCGCCTCCGACACCACAGCCAAGGAGATCAGGGCCGTGACCGGGGGCCGGGGCGCGGACGTCGCCGTGGAGTGCGTCGGCCGGGCCGAGACCATCCGCGGAGCCTGGGAGTCCACCCGGCGCGGGGGCCGCACCACGGTCGTCGGCATCGGCGGCAAGGAGCAGCAGGTCGCCTTCCACGCCCTGGAGATCTTCCACTTCGCCCGCACCCTCACCGGCTGCGTCTACGGCAACAGCGACCCCGCCCGCGACCTCCCGGTGATCGCCGATCACGTGCGCGCGGGCCGCCTCGACCTCGGCGCGCTCGTCACCGACCGCATCGCCCTCGACGGCATCCCGGCGGCCTTCGACGCGATGCTGGCGGGCAAGGGCGGCCGCTCGCTGGTCGTCTTCTAGGCCTCCGGGCCCGCGGGGTGCCCTGCCTGCCTAGGCACTCAGGGCGCCCCGCGAGCCGTAGTCCCGCAGCGTGATGTTCTCGGCCGTCTTGCGGGCGATCCTGGCGGCCATGTTGCTGCCCGGCAGGTAGGGCATGACCTTGTAGTAGCGGTTGAGCAGCCCCGCCACGAAGCGGTTCCCGGGGACCATGAGCCCGGCCACCCCGTCACCCATCTTCCGGCACCCCTCCGCGTACGTCCGCAGCGCCTCCTCGTACCGGCCGAAGGCCACCCGGTGGTCGCCGCCGGCGGCCGCGAGTTCCCCCGCGAGGACGTACGCGCCGACCAGGGCGAGCCCCGAACCCATGCCGGAGAGCGACGAGGGGCAGGAGGCGGCGTCGCCGACCAAGGCCACCCGACCCCGGCTCCAGGAGTCCATCCGGACCTGTCCGACCGAGTCGAAGTAGAAGTCGGGCGCGTACCGCATCTCCCGCAGCAGCCGGTCGCTCTCCCACCCGTTGCCCGCGAACTGCTCGGTGAGGACGGCCTGCTGCCGCGTCACCTCGCGCCGGCCGAGGTCCAGGGCCGGAGAGGCGAAGTAGAAGACCGCCTTGGCCTCGGTGTTGTGACGGGCGCTGTACATCGCGACGAGCTTGCCCGCGGTGCGGTAGGCGTGTCCGGTGTGGTCGAGCCCGAGGTGGTTGGCCGTCGTGAAGATCGCGCAGTGGACGCCGAGGTGCTTCACGAACCGGTCCTCCGGCCCGAACGCCAGGCGGCGCGTGTTCGAGTGCAGCCCGTCGGCCCCGATCACCAGGTCGAACCGGCGCGGCGCACTCCGTTCGAAGGTGACGGCGACGCCGTCCGCGTCCTCGTCGAGGGAGGTGATGGAGTCCCCGAAGACGTACTCCGTGAACGGCACGGTCGCGTCGTACAGGATCCGTGCCAGATCGCCCCGGAGGATCTCGACGTCGCCGGCGAACAGGTCGGCCGGCAGCTTCGCCTGCACCTTGCCCGCGCTGTTGACGTACGACATGGAGCCCGTGCCGGTCCGACCGGCTTCGACGGCGTCCAGGATGCCCATGCCCCGCAGGACCGACAGGTGCGCCTCGCCCCGGAAGTCGACGGCGTAGCCGCCGTCGCGCAGTGCGGGGGCGCGTTCCACGATCGTGGGGTTGAAGCCGTGGCGGTGGAGCCAGTAGGCGAGCGCGGGGCCCGCGACGGAGGAGCCGGAGATGAGGACGTCGAGGTTCTTCATGCGGTGAGCTTCGCGGTGAGCGCTCACCGCCCGCTCACCGCCGACTCACCGCACCGCCGGCCGGGCCCGCCTCGACCACGCTGCCCACGACGCCCTCGGGGACGCCCAACAGCCGGAGCACCTCCAGGGTGTCGGCCCCCATGACCGCCGCCCCCTCCGCGGCCTTCCGGTAGCACTCCCGGGCCGCGGCGAGGTCGCCGCGCGCCTCGGCGACGCGGCCGAGTCCGGCGAGCGTGCGGACCCGGGTGGCGACGGACTTGACCCAGTGCGGGTCGACCCGCTCCAGCGCCTCCTCGTACAGCCGCTGCGCCTCCGGCAGGTCCCCGTCGAGCAGGGCCAGGTCACCCAGGCCGCGCAGGGCCGCCGCCAGCCCGGTGGAGCTGCCGGCGCGGCGTGCGAGAGCGGCCGCCCTGCCGTAGTCGGCCCGGGCCGCCGCCGCATCCTCGCCGATGAGGTGGTCGCCCCGGTTGACCAGCAGGTCCGCGCCGTCCTCCAGGGCGTCGAGCTGCTCGGTGAGTACGAGGGCCTCGTCGGTCAGCGCGATCGCCCGGGCGAGGTCCCCGCGCCCGCCCGCCAGGCCGGCGAGGGTGTCCAGGGCCAACGCGGTGCCCCACCGGTCGCCGAGCGCACGGAATTCCTCGACCGCGGCGCCGAATTCCCGCCCGGCCCGCTCCGTGTCGCCCTCGCCGAGCGGCCCGAACCCCGAAACGTACCGGGCGGCGGCCCGCGCCCACGGCTCGGAGCAGTCGCGCTGGGCGGAGACGAGCTCGAACGCGCCGCGCGGATCGGCCTCTCCCGCGTTCCGCATCATCCACAGGAACAGGGCGACGGGATGCCGGCCCGGCCGGCCCGCCGACCACGCCGCGGCCAGGGCGGATCCGGCCGCCGCACGATGACGCTGCCACACCGGCCGCCCGCCGGTACCGGACGCCGCCAGGAGCACGCACAGCACGTACCCCTCGCCGAGCCCGTCCGGCGGGGCCCAGCCCGGCCCCCCGTCCCCCTCGTCCCCCACGCCCCCCATCGCCTCCAGCAGCGCGATGGCCTGCGGCGCGACCGAGGCGGCCATGCCCCGGATCCACAGGTGGTGCGAGGCCGCGGCGAGCAGCTCCAGCCCGGCCTCCACGTCCCGCGCCTCGACCGCCCGGCCCAGCGCCGCCAGGAAGTTGCCGTGCTCCGCGGTGAGGACGGGCAGCCACTCCAGCTGCTCCGCCCGCCGCAGATGCGGGTCGGCGGTACGTACCAGCTCCAGCAGCCACCGGGCGTGGGCCGACCGTACGGAGTCCCGTTCACCCGCCGCGTCGAGCCGTTCGCCGCCGTACGCGCCGATCGTCTCCAGCATTCGGTAGCGGCCCCCCGCCACCTCCAGCAGCGACTTGTCGACCAGCGACTCCAGCAGCTCCTCGTCCGCGCCGCACACCCGCAGCGCGGCCCCGGCCGTCGCACCGCCGGCGAAGACCGTGAACCGCCGGGCGGCCCGCTGCTCCGCCTCCGACAGCAGGTCCCAGCTCCACGCGACCACCGCACGCAGCGTCCGGTGCCGTTCGTCGGCCGTACGACTGCCGCGGGCCGCGACCCCCAGCCGGTCGTCGAGCCGCCCCGCGAGGTCCTCGACGTCCAGGGTCCGGACGCGCGCCGCCGCCAGCTCGATGGCCAGCGGCAGGTCGTCGAGGGCCGCGCAGATCCGCCGTACGACCTTCGGGTCGGCGGTGAAACCACGCCGTACGGCGCGCGCCCGGTCCGTGAAGAGGCGTACGGCCGCGTCCCCGTCGAGCGGCCGCACCTGCCGGATGCTCTCGCCGATGATGCCGAGCGGCTCCCGGCTCGTCGCCAGGACGCGCAGCCGCGGGCAGGCCGCCAACAGCCGCGCCGCCAGCGCCGCGGCCTCGTCGACGACGTGCTCGCAGTTGTCCAGGACGAGCAGCAGCACCCGGTCGGACAGCGCCGCCACCAGCCGGTCGACCGGCGCCTGCGCGCCGTCGCCCAGGGTCAGCCCGTTCTCCCGCAGGCCGAGCGCGCCCAGCAGCGCCTGCGCCACTCCCGTACCCTCGCGCAGCGGGGCCAGCTCGACGAAGCACACCTCGTCGGCCAGGGCGCCCGCCACCTCGACGGACAGCCTGGTCTTGCCGACGCCGCCCGGGCCGGTCAGCGTGACCAGCCGGGCCACCCGCAGTAGCCCCGCGACCTCGGAGACCTCCTCGCCCCGGCCGACGAAGGCCGTCAGCTGGGCGGGCGGTGCGGCAGGTGCGGGGGAGGGATCCGTGCTCAGCAACTCCCGATGCAGGGAAACCAGTTCGGCCGACGGGTCGGCTCCCAGCTCATCGGCCAGGTGTCGCCTGGTCTCCTCGAACACCACCAGCGCCGCGGCCTGCCCGCCCTCGGCGAACAACGCCCGCATCAGCAGCCCCGCCAGTCGCTCCCGCAGGGGATGGCGGCCGACCAGTTCACGCAGCTCCGGTACGGCGGTGTGGTGCCCGCCGAGCAGGCACTCGGCCTCGATCCGGTCCTCCAGCGCCCCGAGTCGGCGCTCCTCCAGCCGTACGGCGGCCGGCCCGCCCGCTTCGCTCGCATCGAGGCCGTCCAGCGCCGGCCCCCGCCACAGCTCCAGGGCCTCGCGCAGCAGTACGACGGCCCGTCCGGCCTCACCGGAGCGCAGCGCGGCCCGTCCTTCCCGGGCCAGCCGCTCGAACCGGTACGCGTCCACGTCGTCCGGCGCCACCACGATCCGGTAGCCCGCCCCGGCCTGCTCGATGACGGCCGCCGCGCCGAGGGCCTTGCGCAGCCTCGACACCTGGGACTGCAGGGCGTGCGCCGACAGGGCTCCGTCCGGGTCGAGGGCGTCGGCGAGCCGGTCCGCCGAGACGGCCTCTCCCGCGTTCGACAGGAGCAGGGCCAGCAGGGCGCGGCGGGCCGGTCCGCCCAGCGGCACCTCGGTGCCGTCGTCGTGCCACGCCCGGGTCTCGCCGAGTATTCCGAACAGCATGTCGGTGATTATCCACCGGAGTTGAGACGGGGGTCATCCGAGTCGATCACGCGTGGGCGATCGGGCCCAGGTAGGTTCCGCCCGAGACGTCGATGGTCTGGCCGGTCACCCAGCGGCCCTTCGGGCCCGCCAGGAACCCGACCACGTCGGCGACGTCCTCGGGTTCGCCGAGCCGGCCGAGGGCCGTGATCGATTCGAGCCCGGCGACCACCTCGGGGATGGCGGTGTAGCCGGCGGTCATGTCGGTCCGGATCGCACCGGGTGCGACGGTGTTCACCGTGATGCCCCGGCCGCCGAGCTCGTTGGCCAGCGACGGGGTCATCGACTCCAGCGCCGCCTTGCTGATCGTGTAGCCGATCTGGGTGGAGACCGCGAACCGGCTGGCCGTCGAGCCCATGTTGACGATGCGGCCGCCGTCGTTCATGAGCGGCAGGGCGCGCTGGATCACGAAGAACGGCGTGCTGACGTTGATCGCGAGCAGCCTGTCGAGCTCCTCCTGCGTCACCTGCTCGATCGAGTTGCCCGAGATGATGCCCGCGTTGTTGACCACGATGTCCAGCCCGCGTCCGGCCGGCCCGCGTCCGGCCAGCCCCTCGGCGAGGCCCTCGAACAGCCGGTCCACGGCGCCCTCCTCGCCGAACCGGGCCCGGACCGCGAACGCCCGGCCACCCGCCTCCTCGATCGCGGCCACGGTCTCCTTGGCCGCCGCGTCGTTGCCGCCGTAGTGGACCGCGACCAGCGCGCCCTCGGCGGCGAGGCGCAGCGCCACCGCCCGGCCGATCCCGCGGGATCCGCCCGTCACCAGCGCGGTCTTGCCCGCCAGTTCGCCCGTCGCGTTGCCCGTCGCGTTGTCCGTGGCGTGGTTCGTCGCGTTGCCCATGACCTGCTCCTCGTCCGGCGGCCGGTCCGCGGTGGATCCGGCGATGAGGACACAGTGGCCGCCACCGCTCACCGCCCGCTCACCGCCCGCTCACCGGGCCCGCCCGCTCACCGGGCCCGGGCGGTCGCAGGCGGTCGCGGCGTCGTCAGCGCACGGTCCCGCGCAACGCCTCGTACTGCAGGGCCAGCCCGTCCAGGAGCGCCGTCAGCCCCGTTTCGAAGGCGCCCTCGTCCACCTCGCGGCGGCGTTCCGCCAGGAGGTGCGCCTGACCCAGGTGGGGGTAGTCCGACGGGTCGTACGCCGTCTCGTCGTCCACGAAACCACCGGCGAACGAGGCCACCGCCGAGCCCAGGATGAAGTACCTCATCAGCGCGCCGATCCGGGTCGCCTGCCCCGGGGGCCAGCCCGCCTCCGTCATCGCGCCGAACACCGCGTCCGCCAACCTCAGGCCCGCCGGCCGGCGGCCCGGGCCCCGCGCCAGTACCGGCACGATGTTCGGATGGTCCGACAGGGCGTCCCGGTACGAATGCGCCCATGCGTGCAGCGCCCCGCGCCAGTCCCGCCCGCCGCCCTCGAACATCGACAGGTCGACCCGCGCGCTCACCGCGTCCGCGACCGCCTCCAGGATCTCGTCCTTCGTACGGAAGTGGTTGTAGAGGGAGGGTCCGCTGACACCCAGCGCCGCCGCCAGCCGCCGCGTCGACACCGCCTCCAGACCCTCCGCGTCCACCAGGGCGCCGGCCGCCTCGACGATGAGGGCTCGGCTGAGGAGGGGCTTGCGCGGTCTGGCCATGCGCCACATAGTAGGGCCTGCCCGCCATAAACTACCGGTGCTAGTTAACCGGGGGCGAGGCGGCCACCGACGACCCACGACACACCCGGAGGTGCCCGGTGGACATGGAGCTGAGCGAGGAGCAGGCGGCCGTACGCAGGCTCGCCCGCGAGTTCACCGAGCGCGAGGTGGTTCCGTACGCCGCCGACTGGGACCGAGCCGAGAGCGTGGACCGGGCCATCGTGAAGAAGCTCGGCGCCCTCGGATTCCTCGGCCTGACCGTCCCCGAGGAGTACGGCGGCTCCGGCGGGGACCACCTCGCCTACGTCCTGGTGACCGAGGAGCTCGGCCGCGGCGACTCCTCCGTGCGCGGCATCGTCTCCGTCTCCCTGGGCCTCGTCGCCAAGACCATCGCCGCCTGGGGCACCGAGGAGCAGAAGAACGACTGGCTGCCCCGGCTCTGCTCCGGCGACGCCCTCGGCTGCTTCGGACTGACCGAGCCCGGCACCGGCTCCGACGCGGGCAACCTCACCACCCGCGCCCTGCGCGACGGGGACTCGTACGTGATCAGCGGCGGCAAGACCTTCATCACCAACGGCACCTGGGCCGACGTGGTCCTGCTCTTCGCCCGCACCAACGACGAGCCCGGCCACCGCGGGATATCCGCCTTCCTCGTACCCGCCGACACCCCCGGCCTCACCCGCCGCGAGATCCACGGCAAGCTCGGGCTGCGCGGGCAGGCCACCGCCGAACTCGCCCTCGACGGCGTCCGCGTGCCCGCCTCCGCGATGCTCGGCCCGGAGGGCAAGGGCTTCTCCGTCGCCATGTCCGCGCTGGCCAAGGGGCGGATGTCGGTCGCCGCCGGATGCGTCGGCATCGCCCAGGCCGCTCTCGACGCCGCCGTCTCCTACTCCGTGCAGCGCGAGCAGTTCGGCAAGCCGATCGCCCACCACCAACTGGTCCAGGAGCTGATCGCCGACATCTCGGTCGACGTGGACGCGGCCCGACTGCTGACCTGGCGGGTCGCCGACCTCATCGACCGCGGGCAGCCCTTCGCCACCGAGTCCTCCACCGCCAAGCTCTTCGCCTCCGAGGCCGCCGTGCGCGCCGCGAGCAACGCCCTCCAGGTCCACGGCGGTTACGGCTACATCGACGAGTACCCGGCCGGCAAACTCCTGCGCGACGCCCGCGTGATGACGCTGTACGAGGGCACGAGTCAGATCCAGAAGCTCCTCATCGGCCGCGCCCGCACGGGGGTTTCGGCTTTCTGAGTACGTACGTGAGTACGCGCGCCCATGTGCCCCCGGCGCCCCCGCCCGAAGCTGGACCCATGAACGAGACACCGGTCAAGCAGCAGAACACGGGGGCTTACTACGGCCAGGCCGTCGCCTCCTTCGGCATCGCCATCGCCGCCGTGGCGGTGGGGATCTACAACATGGACACGAACGGCTGGGTCCGCGCCTTCCTCGGCATCGCGGTGCTCTACCTGACGACCTCCGCCTTCACCCTCGCCAAGGTGATCCGCGACCGCCAGGAGGCGGGCCAGATCGTGAGCCGGGTGGACCAGGCCCGCATGGAGAAGATCCTGGCCGAGTACGACCCGTACCAACCGAAGCCCTAAGCGCTTGCTCACCCTCCGGTAAGGTGTTCACTCCCACAGGGCGAAGAGGGTGAGCGAGCGATGGACAGCGCGGAAACCGGCGGCTACCGGCCGTGGTCGGAGGTCACCCCCGACGCGGCGAGGCGGCTGCTCGTGGCCGCCGTCGACGCCTTCGCCGAGCGCGGATACCACGCGACCACCACACGTGACATCGCGGGCCGTGCCGGGATGAGCCCCGCCGCGCTCTACATCCACTACAAGACCAAGGAAGAGCTGCTCCACCGGATCAGCCGGATCGGTCACGACAAGGCCCTCGAGATCCTGACCTCGGCCGCCGAGGGCCCCGGATCCGCGGCCGAGCGGCTCGACGCGGCCGTGCGCTCCTTCGTGGGATGGCACGCGGCGCACCACACCACCGCGCGCGTGGTCCAGTACGAGCTCGATGCTCTCGCTCCGGAGCACCGCTCCGAAATCGTGGCACTGCGCCGCGAGAGCGACGCCGCCGTGCGCCGCATCCTGGCCGACGGGGTCACGACGGGGGAGTTCGACGTCCCCGACGTGCCGGGCACCACCCTCGCGGTGCTCTCGCTGTGCATCGACGTGGCCCGCTGGTTCAGCGCGGCCGGACACCGCACGCCCGAGGAGGTCGGCGCGCTCTACGCCGACCTCGTGCTCCGCATGGTGGGCGCGAGCCCCGCGGCCCTCGCCCCGAAGTAGTTCGGACGCGGTTCAGAAGTAGTAGCGGGACACCGACTCCGCCACGCACACCGGCTTGTCGCCGTCCTCCCGCTCGACCGTGACCGTCGCCGTGACCTGCACGCCGCCGCCCGCCTCCGTGACCTCCGTGATCACGGCGGTGGAGCGCAGCCGCGAGCCGACGGGCACCGGCGCCGGGAAACGGACCTTGTTCGTGCCGTAGTTGATGCCCATCCGCATGCCCTCGACGCGCATGATCTGCGGCACCAGGCTGGGCAGCAGGGACAGGGTCAGGTAGCCGTGCGCGATGGTGGAGCCGAAGGGCCCGTCCGCCGCCCGCTCCGGGTCCACGTGGATCCACTGGTGATCGCCCGTGGCGTCCGCGAAGAGGTCGATCCGCTTCTGGTCCACCTCCAGCCAGCCGCTCGGGCCGAGCGGCTCGCCGATCCCGGCGCGCAGTTCCTCGGCGGACGTGAAGACCCTCGGCTCGGCCATGCCCTGCTCCTACCTGTCGGTGCACATGAACAGACGAATAAGCGTTTGCTCAGCATGCTGGGACCGTATGTGTATGTCAACGGACCTCCGGCTACGCTCGGCCGGGTGCCGCAGATTCCCGAGAACGTCCACGAACTCACCGTCGGCCAGCTGTCCGCCCGCAGCGGTGCCGCCGTCTCCGCACTCCACTTCTACGAGACCAAGGGCCTCATCAGCAGCCGCCGCACCAGCGGGAACCAGCGCCGCTACACCCGAGACGCCCTGCGCCGGGTCGCCTTCGTACGCGCCGCCCAGCGCGTGGGCATCCCCCTCGCCCACATCCGCGAGGCACTGGCCCAACTCCCCGAGGAGCGCACCCCCAACCGCGAGGACTGGGCCCGCCTCTCCGAGGCCTGGCGCAAGGAACTCGACGAGCGCATCAACCGGCTCGCCCGCCTGCGCGACCACCTGACGGACTGCATCGGCTGCGGCTGCCTCTCGATGAAGACCTGCGCGCTGTCCAACCCGGACGACGTCATAGGCGACCGCGTCACCGGATCCCGACTCTAGACCGGCATGGCCGACGGAGTCCCGCTCCAGACCGGCACGGTCCGTCCCAAGTTTCGCTCTAGACGGGCACGGCCGGCCCCGGGTCCCGCTCTAGACGGGCACGGCCGGCCCCGGGTCCCGCTCTAGACGGGCACGGCCGGCCCCGGGTCCGCCGTCTCCCGCAGCACCACCCGGGCCGCCGCCACCAGTTCCGCGTTCGACCGGGCCGGCCGCCCGTCCGGCAGGTGCAGTACGTCGCCCACGCCCGTCCGCGCGCCCGTACCGCACCGCCCCGCCAGCCGCAGCACCGGCCACGCCGCGGCCTCCCGCCCGAACAGCACCACCGCCACCGGGGGCAGCCCGCGCAACCCGGCCACCAGCGACGGATCCGCCGACGGCAACTCCGCCACCAGCCGCACCCGCCCCGGCTCGCGCACCGGCCAGGCCAGGAACCGGGCCATCGGATCCGCGTCGGCCGGCCCGGCCGATCCGCCCAGCGGCACCACCGCGTCCACCGCCACACCCAGCCCCAGCAGGGCCTCCGCCAGCTCCCGCGCACCCGGCTCCGCGAAGCGCACCACCGCCCGGTCCGGCAGCGCCGTCCACGAACGCACCCGCTCCAGCCGCTCGGCGGCACCCGGCTCGGCCCCCACGCACGCCGGCACCACCAGGGGTACGCCGACCCCCGCGCCCCGCAGCTCCTCCAGCACCGGCCCCACCACCCGGGGCGAGAGGCTCTCCCGCCCGCACGGGGTCCGCGGGTGCACCAGCACCTCCCCGGCCCCCGCGGCCACCGCCGCCAGCGCCGAAACCGCCAGATCCGCCGGGGACACGGGCACGGCCGGGCCGTCGGACGCGCTCCGGGAACCGTTCACGGAGGCCAGCAGCACCGGCGGGACCGGTGTCACGCCGCCCCCGCCCGGACCGAAGCCGACGGAGCCTCCGCCAGCGCCGGTCTGGGCACCACGATCCCGCAGCCCGCGCACAGCGGCCCGTCCCACGCCCAGGCCCCTTCCCAGGTGCCGACCCGGACCACCGCGGGCCAGCGCAGCTCGCTCTCCCCGCAGACCGGGCACCCCGTACCCGGCTCCGATTCCAGCGCCCTGACCAGCCGACGCAGCACCTCACCCAGCGTCCCCTCCGGCCGCACGCCCGGATCCGCGCACCGCACCACCGCGTCCCCGCTGCCGCCCCACGCCCACTCCGGCCGGCGCAGCCCGTCGTGCTTCTCCCGGCGCCGACGCTCCGCGAACTGCCGCTCGTACTCCAGCCACACGGCCCGCGCGTCCTCCAGCTCCTCCAGCGCCGCCACCAGCCGCAGCGGATCGGCCCCCCGGTCCTCGGGGGCGATCCCGTGCCGGTCGCACAGGTGCCACCACGTGGCCCGGTGCCCGTACGGCGCGAACCGCTCCAGACAGCGGCGCAGCGAATGGCGCCGCAGGGCCCGGTCGTTGCGCGCGTCGCGCACCTGGTAGGCCAGACTCCGGAAACCCGCCATCACACTTTCACCTCCGCCTGCATCGATGTGCCCAACATGCCCTGTGGGCGGCGGGCGCATGCGGGGCGGACGAGGCGTGCGGGTGGCACATGGCCGGAACTCAGCGCCCCATGCGCCCCGCGGTGACCACGAGTTCGGCCAGCTGGGCGTGGCAGATGTCGCTGTGCGCCCCCGAAGGTGCTCCGCCACGCCGCACCACCGAACCGGCGTCCACGCTGACACACCCCGACGTCGGCAATCCGTCGCGCAGGGCCGCGTCCAGGGACAGCCGCGGCGCGCCCGGTACCGCCTGCACCCCGTCGTGCCCGATCGCGCCCCACCGTTCGTCGAAACCCAGCAGACCGGCCGAATCCCCGGCCATCCGGGAGGCCAGCGGGTAGAACACCTTCAGGGCGGAGTCGTACGGGGAATGGCAGGCGACCACCGGTCCGTCCACCCGGCGCTGGAGCCCGCCCAGGCCACCCCCGTGCCCCTTGTCGTGCGGCAGCCGGTCGCAGAACACGTAGTGGGAGAAGGCCCCCTGGAGCAGGGTCAGCGACGCGACGTACCGGGCGCCGTCCGGCACCGCGCGCAGCGCGAACGAGACCAGGCGGGCCCCGAAACTGTGCCCGATCAGGTGGATCCGCAGGGCCGGGCGGGCCACCGCCAGCTCCGCCAGCACCGGCCCCAGGCCCCGCTCGCCGACCACCCCGGCCCGCTTCTTCATCTGGTAGTACGAGGCCTGCCGCAGCAACTCCTTGGCTCCGCCCCACAGGCCGCGCAACCCGCCGCCGAGGTCGAAGTCCCGCCCGTCGCCCGCGCCCAGGGGCGGCCCGCCCGCCTCGACCAGCGCGAGCGCGAGGGCCCGGCACACCTCCACGACGTCCTCCGTGAAGAGGGCCGGCGGCACCTCGTCGGGCGCGGCCGCGGACCCCCCGTCCGCCCCGCAGAGCCGTCGTACGAGCGCCCCGAACTCGGCGAACGCAGCCTCCGACTCCGGCCGCTCCTCCAGCAACTCCGCGACCCGGTCCAGCTCCGCGCCGCGCCCCGGCCAGAACCCCCCGAGTGCCTGACGGGTGGCGGGGTCCAGCGCCGTACCGAAGCCGGGCTCCGCGAGGGCGCCGGGCGGGTCGAAGTCCGGTATCGGCTCGTCGGAGAAGCGGATCGAGGGCCATACGACCCCCACGTACCCCAGCCGCACCCCCGGCCCCACCAGCCCCGGAAAAGGGGCGAAGAACCGGTCGTAGAGCCGCGTCGCCGTGGACCGGTCGCTGTTCCAGCCGTGCGCGAAGACCAGCAGGTCCGTGGCCTCCATCCGTTGGACCGGCCCGAACGTGGACCGGTCCACGTCCCCCTCGGAGTCGAAGGTCAGTTCCGCGTACGGCCCGACGCCGATCCCCGCCCCGAGCCCGGCCACGTTCTGCGCCATGAGGTCCCCCTCCGAGCAGTGCATCCGCGCAGCCGTGTCTCCGCACGACCGCGAACGCCGTTGGATCCCGCCGGGTCCAGCATCCTGCCGCCGCCCCCGCCCGGCCAGACCCGTGACAGCACCGGTTCAGCCGTAGAGCAGGTACTCCCCGCGCAACGCCTCGAACCGGGCCAGCCCCGCCGCCCAGTCGCCCGCGATCTCCTCCACCCCGGCCCCCGCGTCCACCATCGTCCGCACCCGGTCCGAGCCGGTCAGCCTGTCGATCCAGTGGTCGGCGCGCCAGCCGAAGCCGCTCCACACCCGGCGCGCCGTCACCAACAGCCCGATCCCGGCCCGCACCGGGTCGAAGGCCTCCCGGTCGTGCACGATCAACCGGACCCCGCCGCACGTCTTGCCCACGTGCTTGGAGAAGGACGGCGTGAAGTACGCCTCCCGGAACCACACTCCCGCCAGCCCCAGCGCGTTCGCCGCCTCAGCCCACCGCCGGTCGATCCCCTCCGCGCCCACCACCTCGAACGGCGTGGTCGTCCCGCGGCCCTCGGAGAGGTTCGTCCCCTCGAACAGGCAGGTGCCGGCGTACGCGAGGGCCGTGTCCGGAGTCGGCATGTTCGGGCTCGGCGGCACCCAGGGCAGCCCCGTCTCCCCGAAGAAGGAGCCCCGGCGCCAGCCGGACATCGCCACCGTCCGCAGCCTGACCGGATCGGTGCCCAGGAACTCGCCGTTGAAGAGCAGCGCCAGCTCGGCCACCGTCATCCCGTGCGCGAGCGCGATCGGCTCCCGGCCCACGAAACTCGCCTGCGCACGCTCCAGCACGGGACCCGCCGCCCGCCGGCCGCCCACCGGATTGGGCCGGTCCAGCACCACCATCGCCTTCCCCGCGAGGGCGGCCGCGCGCATGCAGTCGTACAGGGTCCAGATGTAGGTGTAGAAGCGCGCCCCGACGTCCTGGATGTCGAAGACGACGGTGTCCACCCCGGCCGCCCTGAACACCTCCGCGAGCCGCTCCCCGCTCTTGTCGTACGTGTCGTACACGGGCAGCCCGGTCGCCGGATCGCGCCCGGCGCCCTCCGAACCGCCCGCCTGGGCCGTGCCCCGGAAACCGTGCTCGGGCCCGAACACCGCGACCAGGTCCACCGCTTCTTCCGCGTGCAGTACGTCGACCAGGTGGCGGGCGTCGGCGGTGATCCCGGTCGGGTTGGTGACCACCCCCACCTTCTGCCCGGCCAGCAGCCCGTACCCGTCCGCGGCGAGCCGCTCGAACCCGGTGCGCACCCGCTCCGCCCGGGGCGCGGCCGCCCCGATCGCCCCGGCGGCCCCGGCCGCCCCAGCCAGTCCCAGCAGCCCCCGTCGCGACAGACCCATGCGGCCACGCTAGATGTCGGCCCTCTTCCGCCACGACATACCGACTGGTTAGTCTGCCCGGCATCGGCAGTCGGAGTCCGTCCCCGAAGGGTGATCCCGTGAGCGCGTACCAGGACCAGCGAGTCGTCGTCACCGGCGCGGGCGGCGGCATCGGCGCCGCCCTCGCCCACCGCTTCGCGGCCGAGGGCGCCACGGTGGTGGTCAACGACCTCGACCCCGCCAAGGCCGCCGCGGTCGCCGAGGAGATCGGCGGACGGGCGGTCGCGGTTCCCGGCGACGCCTCGGCGATCGTGGCCGAGGCCCGGGAGGCACTGGGCGGGACGATCGACGTCTACTGCGCCAACGCCGGACTCGCCTCCGGCGGCGACGCGTTCGCCGACGAGTCCGTGTGGGAGGCGGCCTGGGACGTCAACGTCATGGCACACGTCCGCGCGGCCCGGCTGCTGCTGCCGCACTGGCTGGAGCGCGGGAGCGGCCGCTTCGTCTCCACCGTCTCGGCCGCAGGACTGCTGACCATGATCGGAGCGGCCCCGTACAGTGTCACCAAGCACGGTGCGCTCGCCTTCGCCGAATGGCTCTCGCTGACCTACCGCCACCGCGGTGTCCAGGTCCACGCCATCTGCCCGCAGGGAGTGCGCACCGACATGCTGACCGCCGCGGGCTCGGCGGGCGAACTCGTCCTCGCGCCGACCGCGATCGAGCCGGACGCGGTCGCGGACGCACTGTTCGACGGCATGGAGAAGGGCCGGTTCTTGATCCTCCCGCACCCCGAGGTGGCGGACTTCCACGCCGCGCGGGCCACCGACCCCGACCGCTGGCTGAGCGGTATGAACCGCCTCCAGCGCACATGGGAAACCCGATGAACTCCGGCGCCGCAGGCCCCGGGTCCCGCTCCCGCTACGCGGCCAAGCCGTGGCTCGGCCTGCTCAGCCCGGAGCAGCGCGCGCCCCTCGCGTCGCCGCCCACCGTGCTGCACGCCTTCCGGGAGGCCGTCGCCCGGGCCCCCGAGCGGACCGCGCTGGCCTACTTCGACGGCCGGATCGACTACGCCCGGGCCGACGCGCTCTCCGACTCGATCGCCGGCCGCCTCGCGGCGGAAGGCGTACGGCCGGGGGACCGGGTCGCGGTCATGCTCCAGAACACCCCGCACTTCGTGCTCGCCGTGCTCGCCGCCTGGAAGGCGGGGGCGGTGGTCGTTCCGCTCAACCCGATGTACAAGTCCGCCGAAGTCGGGCACGTGCTGCGCGACTCGGGGGCGGGCGCGCTGGTGTGCGAGGCGGGTGCGTGGGAGGCGTACCTGCGGGGAGCGGTGCGGGGGAGTGGCGTGGGGGTCGTCCTGACCGCGCGGGACACGGACCACCAGACCCGCAACGACCCCCGCGTCTTCCCCGGCCCGGCCGCCGAGCGGCCGGACGCCGGCGCGGCCCCGACCGCCCCGGGGCCCGGCCCCCGCACGCCCGCGCCTCGAACGCCGGCGGATGCCCCCGCACCGGCGGACCCGTCGGCGGCTCGGGAGCCGGTGGTGCTGGACCTGTCCGGCGTGGCGCGGGAGGGGCGGCCCCGGCCCGCCGGGCCGGAACCGACCGACGACGACATCGCCCTCATCGGCTACACCTCCGGCACCAGCGGCACCCCCAAGGGCGCCATGAACCCGCACGGCGCGCTCGTGCACAACGCCGCCCGCCAGGTCGCCGGCCACCCCCTCCCGGAAGGTGCCGGCTACTTCGCCCTCGCCCCGCTCTTCCACATCACCGGCATGGTCTGCGAGCTCGCCGCCTGCTTCGTCAACGCGGGCACCCTCGTCCTCGCCCACCGTTTCGAGGCCGGAGCCGTCCTCGACGCCTTCCTCGAACACCGTCCCGCCTACACCGTCGGTCCCGCCACCGCCTTCATGGCCCTCGCCGCCCACCCCGCCGTCACCCGTGACCACTTCGCCTCGTTCCAGGTGATCTCCTCCGGCGGAGCACCCCTCCCGCCCGCGCTCGTCGAGCGCCTGCGCGCCGCCTTCGGGTTCTACCTCCGCAACGGCTACGGCCTCACCGAGACCACCGCCGCCTCCGCCTCCGTGCCCGTGCACCTCGAAGCCCCCGTCGACCCGGCCTCCGGCACCCTCTCCGTGGGCCTTCCCGGCGCCGACACCGTCGTCCGCGTACTGGACGAGCGGGGCGCGGAGGTCCCCTTCGGCGAGACCGGGGAGATCGTGGTCCGCGGACCCCAGGTCGTCCGCGGCTACTGGGGTCTGCCGGCCGAGACCGCGGAGGCCTTCCCCGGGGGCGAGTTGCGCACCGGTGACGTCGGGTTCATGGACGAGGACGGCTGGCTCTACGTGGTCGACCGCAAGAAGGACATGATCAACGCCTCCGGCTTCAAGGTCTGGCCGCGCGAGGTCGAGGACGTGCTCTACGCGCACCCCGCGGTCCGCGAGGCGGCCGTGGTCGGCGTCCCGGACCCGTACCGGGGGGAGAACGTCAAGGCGTACGTCAGCCTGCGTCCGGGAGCCTCGGCCGCACCGGAGGAACTCGCCGCCCACTGCGCCGAGCACCTGGCCGCGTACAAGTACCCGCGCCAGGTGGAGATCCTGCCTGTCCTTCCGAAGACGACCAGTGGCAAGATCCTGCGACGAGAACTGCGCGACCGAGGCTGAAAAGAGTCGGACGGTCGTACGAAGGACTGTGAAGGGAAGGTCAGCGCCATGGCGGCTGCCAAGACGACGGAGCCCGAGGGCACGCACGAAGCGCCGGTACCGCAGCGGCTGCTGGCCGTCGCCACGCGGCTGTTCGCCGAGCGCGGCTACGACCGCACCTCGGTCCAGGAGATCGTCGAGGCGGCCGGGGTCACCAAGGGCGCGCTCTACCACTACTTCGGATCCAAGGACGATCTGCTGCACGAGGTGTACGCGCGGATGCTGCGGACCCAGCAGCAGCGGCTCGACGCCGTGGCCTCGTCCGACGCGCCCGTCGAGGAACGGCTGCGGGCGGCGGCCGCCGACGTGGTGGTCACCACCATCGAGAACCTCGACGACGCGATGATCTTCTTCCGGTCCATGCACCAGCTCAGCCCGGAGAAGTTCAAGCAGGTACGGGCCGAGCGCCGGCGCTACCACGAGCGGTTCCGCGCGCTGGTCGAAGAGGGGCAGCGCACGGGCGTGTTCTCCACCGCCACGCCCGCCGACCTGGTGGTGGACTACCACTTCGGGTCCGTGCACCACCTGTCCACCTGGTACCGGGCGGACGGGCCGCTCACGCCGCAGCAGGTCGCCGATCACCTCGCCGACCTGCTGCTGCGCGCGCTGCGTCCCTGAGTCCGGCCCGGCCCCGACGGCCCACCCTGCGGCCCGCCCCGGCCAAGGCGGTGCCGCTGCGCGGAGCATCCCCTACCCGCCCTTCCACCGTTCCCCGGGGCTCCGCCCCGGACCCCGCGCCTCAAACGCCGGCGAGGCTGGAGGTGTCGCCGGCGGCGGCCCGAGGGCGGGGTGTGGCGCCCGCCTGAGGGCGGGGTGGGGCGGCGGTGCCTCGCCCGGACCCCGCCGGGAGGCTACAGAAACCGTTTCAGTTCGCGTCGCGCCAGCGACCGCTGGTGGACCTCGTCCGGGCCGTCCGCCAGCCGCAGCGTCCGCGCCGCCGCCCACAGTTCGGCCAGTGGGAAGTCCTGGCTCACCCCACCCGCGCCGTGCAGCTGCACCGCGTCGTCCAGGATCCGCACCACCGCCCGCGGAGTCGCGATCTTGATGGCCTGGATCTCCGTGTGCGCGCCCTTGTTCCCCGCCGTGTCCATCAGCCAGGCCGTCTTCAGCACCAGCAGCCGCAGCTGCTCCACCGTCACCCGGGCGTCCGCGATCCAGTTCTGGACGACGCCCTGCGCGGCCAGCGGCTTGCCGAAGGCCGTACGCTCCACCGCGCGCCGGCACATCAGCTCGATGGCCCGCTCCGCCATGCCGATCAGCCGCATGCAGTGGTGGATGCGGCCCGGGCCGAGTCGCGCCTGGGCGATGGCGAAGCCGGTGCCCTCCTCGCCGATCAGGTTCGCCGCCGGGACCCGTGCCCCGTCGAAGACCACCTCCGCGTGACCGCCGTGGTCGTGGTCCTCGTACCCGTACACCGTCATCGCGCGCCGCACCTCCACGCCCGGGGTGTCGCGCGGGACCAGGATCATCGACTGCTGGCGGCGCGGATCGGCGCCCTCCGGATCCGTCTTGCCCATCACGATGAAGATCTTGCAGTCCGGGTTCATGGCGCCGGAGATGAACCACTTGCGCCCGGTGACCACGTACTCGGAGCCGTCCGCCGACCGCTCGATCCGGGTCTCGATGTTCGTCGCGTCCGACGAGGCCACCTCGGGCTCGGTCATCGCGAACGCGGACCGGATCTCCCCGGCCAGCAGCGGCTCCAGCCACTGCTTCTTCTGCTCCTCGTTCCCGAACTGCGCGAGCAGCTCCATGTTCCCGGTGTCCGGAGCCGCGCAGTTGGTCGCCGTCGGCGCCAGGTGCGGACTGCGGCCGGTGATCTCGGCGAGCGGGGCGTACTGCAGGTTGGTCAGCCCGGCGCCGTACTCGCCATCCGGAAGGAAGAGGTTCCACAGGCCCTGACGGCGTGCTTCGGCCTTCAGTTCACCGAACACGGCCGGGGTGTCCCAGGGCGAGGCCAGCCGTGCGCGCTGCTCGGCGGCGACGGGCTCCGCCGGGTAGACGTACTCCTCCATGAACGCGAGCAGCCGCACGCGGAGTTCCTCGGTCCGGGCATCGAATGCGAAGTCCATGCTGATCGGCTCCTCAGCCTTGCTGCGGTTCGTGGAGGGTGGTCAGTCCGTGCTCGATGAAGACCGGCACCAGCTCGCCGATCCGGTCGAAGCCCGCCCCGACGGTCTGCCCGAGCGTGTAGCGGTAGTGGATGCCTTCGAGGATCACCGCGAGCTTGAACCAGGCGAAGGCCGTGTACCAGGCGATGGCGCCGGTGTCCCGGCCGGAGCGCGCGGCGTACCGCTCGATCAGCTCGGCGGGCGTCGGATGCCCGGGCGCCCCGCTCGTCGTGCTGACCGGCGACTCGGTCAGGCCCAGGTCCGAGCTGTACATCACCAGCAGCCCGAGATCGGTCAGCGGATCCCCGAGCGTGGACATCTCCCAGTCCAGCACCGCCCGGATCGTGTCGTCCGGACCGCCGATCAGTACGTTGTCCAGCCGGAAGTCCCCGTGCACCACGGTCGGCGCGGGGGAGTCGGGCAGCGCCCGCCCCAGCGCGCCGTGCAGCTCGTCGATCCCGGCGAGCTCCCGCCCCCGCGAGGCCGCGAGCTGCTTGCCCCAGCGGCGCAGCTGCCGGTCGAGGAAGCCCTCCGGCCGCCCGAAGTCGCCCAGACCCACCGCCCCCGGGTCCACGGCGTGCAGCTCGACCAGGGTGTCGACGAGGCCCAGCACCGCCCGCCGGGTGCGCTCCGGCCCGATCGCGGCGAGCTGCCCGGCCGTCCGATACGGGACCCCGTCCACGTACTCCATCACGTAGAACGGCGCCCCCAGCACCGACTCGTCCTCGCACAGCAGGAGCGGCTCCGGCACCGGGACCGCCGTGCCGTGCAGCGCCGCGATGACCCGGTGCTCGCGCCGCATGTCGTGCGCGGTGGCCAGTACGTGCCCGAGCGGGGGCCGGCGCACCACCCAGCGGGAGCTCCCGTCGGTGACCTCGTAGGTGAGGTTCGAACGGCCGCCCTCGATCAGCCGGCCGCGCAGCGCCCCGGCCACCAGGCCCGGTCGCTCCCGATCGAGATGACCGCGCAGCCGCTCCAGGTCCAGGCCTCGCGGATCGGCCGGCGCTGAGGCCGATGCTGACGTCATGCTGCGCACCTCCGTGCGGAGTAGGCGACGGGTGTCCGTGGGCCATCATGCCGACCAGTCGGTATGTCGTCCAGAGTGCGGGCCGAAAGAACCCCGGCCGCGCGCCCGCGGATCAGGCGTGGCAGAGGATCGGCGTCCCGCCGTTCATCACCGTCATGTCCCGCAGCACCGCCAGGATGTCCAGCGGGACCCCCTCCGGTTCCCCGGCCAGTTCCGCGTACGCCCGGTGCAGGTTCGCCACCAGCCGCTCGCTCTCCCGCCAGGCGGCGAACTCGCCGAGGTCGGCCTGCCGCGCGACCTCCAGCGGGGTGAGTCCCTTGTCCCGGCCGTCCCGGGCGAGTTCGGCCACGTACCGCAGATAGCGCTCGGTGGACTCGTAGGCCGACGGGTCGGTCAGCGGGCCGTGTCCCGGCACGACCGTCTCCGCGTCCAGGGAGCGCAGCAGCTCCAGCGCCCGAAGCGAACCGGCGAGCGAGCCCATCGCCAGGAACGGGGTGCCCTCGGCGAAGACCAGGTCCCCGGTGAACACCACCCGCTGCCGGGGCAGCCACACGATCGAGTCCCCGGTGGTGTGCGCGACGCCGGGGTGGATGACCCGCACCTCCGTCTCGCCGAGGTGCAGGGTCGTCCGGTCGCCGTACGTCAGGTCGGGCGCGGTGATCTCTATCGCGCCGAAGTCCGTCGCGGGCCAGATCATCTCCAGCTGGTGCCCGGCGGCGAGCTGCTCGGCCCGGGCGTTCTCGTGCCCGAGTATCAGCGCCTCGGGCGCGAACAGGCTGTTGCCGTAGGTGTGGTCGCCGTGGTGGTGGGTGTTCACCACCGTGCGGGGGAGCGGCACCCCGGTCGACACGACGGCCTCGCGCAGGGCCAGGGCCCGCCGCTCGGTGGCGGCGGTGTCGACGAGGAGGGTGCGTCCGCCGTCGCTCACGAAGCCGGCGTTGTTGAGGCACCAGCCGCCGTCCGGCTGCACGTAGGCGTACACCCCCGGTGCGGGCTGGACGAGGTACGGAACGTCGGCGGTCATCTGCGGTCTCCCCGGGTCGCGTTGACGGGCGCCTCGCATCCTGCCGGCCGCCGCCGGGCCCGGGGAGGGCGGGTGGGTCAGTGGTCGTCGTAGTGCCCGTCGTGCACGGCGTGCCGGTGGCCGTCGTGCAGGTAGTCGACGTGGTCCCCGTGCTGCACCGTCTCGTGCCCGCAGTCCGCGCCGTGGGCGTGGTCGTGGCCCTCGTGGGCGGTGTGGCCCGTGGTCTCGCACTCGTCCCAGTGCCCGGAGTGCTCCCGGTGGAGGTGGCCGTCGTGCGCGTAGTCGACGTGGTCGCCGTGCCGGACCGCCCGGTGGCCGCAGCCGGCGCCGTGCGCGTGCTCGTGTGTGGCGTGTTCCTGGTGCAGGGTCGTCATGGCGCCGAGGCTAGTGCGGATCATCCGGCATCATCCCGTAACGCCCCTTGTGTCGCGGTGGTACGGGGAAGCCCGATCATCCGACGGAAGGGTCAGATGATCACGGTCATCGCGAACAGGGCGAGCGCCACCGTGCACGCGACCGCCGCCACCGCCGCCCGCGGCGCGAGGGTCCGCGGCCGGTGCGTCGCCAGCGCCCGGATCCGCCGGTGCGCCACCCACAGGAACAGCAGCCACACGAGCGCGATCACCGACACCCCGGCCAGCTCCACCGGCGTCCCGGTCCCGCGCAGCGCCGCCCGCAGGGCGAGCACCGCCACGACCGAGGAGGCCAGCGTCGTGCGCCGCCAGGCGAGCCGGGTCCGCTCCGGCTGGAGGCCCGCGTCGTGCCCCTCGCCGTACCTGGTCACCTGGTCACCCGCTCACCGCTTCGTCCAGCCCAGCAGCACGACCGCCACCATCGCCAGCGCCACCAGCCCCACGCCCACGCTCAGCAGCACCGGGAACCGGGACACCGGCAGGTCGTCGCCCCGCCGCATGGCCCGTTCGCACCGCACCCAGTGGTTCACCGCCCGCAGGGCGCACGCCGCGCCCACCGCGAGCAGCGCCAAGGCCATCCCGACCCGCACCCCCCACCGCAGGTCCGGCAGGAACTGGTCGACCGCGAAACCGCCGCCGACCAGGGCCAGGGCGGTGCGGATCCAGGCCAGGAAGGTCCGTTCGTTGGCCAGCGAGAAGCGGTAGTCGGGGGTCTCGCCCTCGTCCCTCAGCTTCGAGGGTGCGAACCACAGGCGCACGTCCTTGACGAAGTCGATCACCCGCCCAATGTACGGGGCGCGCTACGCGTCGCGCCGCCGGTACTCCGCCAGCCTGCGGTACGCCTCCAGCCCGTCCGGCACCCACGGCCACTCGCCCCCGGCGACCCGCCGGACCAGCTCGTCCTCCGTCAGGAAGGCGTGCCACGCGACCTCGGACTCCTGCGGCCGCACGGCCGCCGCGCACCGCACCTCGTGCACGTACGACCACCAGGCCCCGCCCGGGCCCTCGTACAGGAACTTGAACAGCGGCTCCGGCTGCGGCAGCCCGCTCACGCCCAGCTCCTCCTCGGCCTCGCGCAGCGCGGCCTGCGCGTAGCTCTCGCCGGCGCCCAGCACCCCGCCCACGAACATGTCGTAGTACGAGGGGAAGACCAGCTTCGACGCGGTCCGCCGGTGCACGAAGATCCGCCCCTCCGCGTCCCTGGCGAGCACGAACACGCAGCGGTGGATCAACCCCCGCGCGTACACCTCGCCCCGCCGGGCCCGCCCGACCACCCGGTCGTCCCGGTCCACCACGTCCAGTACCTCGTCAGCCGCACTCACAGGAGTCATCCAACCACCGCTGTTGACTGGTTACCGCTCCGTAGCCAAGGATCTGCCCCACCATCGACGTCAGGACGGGACGGGTACACGCATGACGTACGACGCAGACGTGATCGTGATCGGAGCCGGGCTGGCGGGCCTCGCGGCGACCGCGGAGCTCGTCGACGCGGGCCGCAAGGTCATCCTGCTCGACCAGGAGCCGGAACAGTCCATGGGGGGCCAGGCGCACTGGTCCTTCGGCGGACTGTTCTTCGTGGACTCGCCCGAACAGCGCCGGATGCGCATCAAGGACAACCGGGACCTCGCCTTCCAGGACTGGATGGGAACCGCCGGCTTCGACCGCGACGAGGACGTCTGGGCCCGCCGCTGGGCCGAGGCGTACGTGGACTTCGCGGCCGGGGAGAAGCGGCCCTGGCTGCACGCGCAGGGAGTCCGCTTCTTCCCCGTCGTCGGCTGGGCGGAGCGCGGCGGCTACGACGCCAACGGCCACGGGAACTCCGTCCCCCGCTTCCACATCACCTGGGGCACCGGCCCGGGCCTGGTCGAACCGTTCGAGCGCCGGGTCAGGGCCGGGGTGGCCCGAGGCCTGGTCCGGCTGAAGTTCCGCCACCGGGTCACCGGCCTGTCCCGGACGGCGGGCGCGGTGGACACCGTGACGGGCGAGATCCTGGAGCCCTCGACCGCCGTACGGGGCACCGCCAGCAGCAGGGAGACCGTCGGGTCCTTCTCCCTGCGGGCGCAGGCGGTGATCGTGACCAGCGGTGGCATCGGCGGCAACCACGACCTCGTCCGCGCGCAGTGGCCGGCCCGGCTCGGCACCCCGCCGGCCCGGATGCTCTCCGGGGTCCCGGCGCACGTGGACGGCCTGATGCTCGGCATCGCGGAGGCGGCGGGCGCGAGCCACGTCAACAAGGACCGGATGTGGCACTACACCGAGGGCATCGAGAACTGGAACCCGATCTGGGCCAGGCACGGCATCCGCATCCTGCCCGGCCCGTCCTCCCTCTGGCTGGACGCGACGGGCAAGCGGCTGCCCGTACCGCTCTTCCCGGGCTTCGACACCCTCGGCACCCTCGACCACATCATGCGGACCGGCCACGACCACACCTGGTTCGTGCTCAACCAGCGGATCATCGGCAAGGAGTTCGGGCTCTCCGGCTCCGAACAGAACCCCGATCTGACGGGCAAGTCGGTCCGCGACGTCATCGACCGTGCCCGGCAGGCCGTGCCCGGCCCGGTCAAGGCCTTCATGGACAACGGCGCCGACTTCGTCGTGGAGCGGGACCTGTCCGCGCTGGTGCGCGGCATGAACGCGGTGACCAAGGAGGACCTCCTCGACGAGGCCGTCGTCCGCGACCAGATCGTGGCGCGCGACCGGGAGATCGCCAACCCCTTCACCAAGGACCTCCAGGTGATGTCGATCCACGGGGCCCGCAAGTACCTCGGCGACAAGCTGATCCGCACGGCGGCCCCGCACCGGATCCTGGACCCCAAGGCCGGGCCGCTGATCGCGGTACGGCTGTCGATCCTGACCCGCAAGTCCCTGGGCGGCCTCCAGACCGACCTCTCCTCCCGCGTCCTGACCCCGTCCGGTGAACCGCTCCCCGGCGTCTACGCGGCGGGCGAGGCGGCGGGCTTCGGCGGGGGCGGCGTGCACGGCTACCGCGCGCTGGAGGGCACGTTCCTGGGCGGCTGCCTCTACTCCGGCCGCACCGCCGGCCGAGCCGCCGCAGCGGCCACGGCCTGACCCCCGTCCCACCCGGGGCGCTGCCCCGGGCCCCGCGCCTCAATCGCCGGCGGGGCTGCATCGGCCGTCTGCCTCGGCGGTGCTCCGCCCGTCACCCCTACGGCGCTCCGCGCCCGCGCCTCAATCGCCGGCGGGGCTGAAATTGCCCTGCGGGCAAGCCGGCCGCGGACGAATCCGGCCTCGCCGGCGTTCGAGGCGCGGGGTCCGGGGCGGGCGGGCGGTTCCAGCCCGTCCGGCGTTTGAGGACCGGGGTCCGGGGCGGAGCCCCGGGGAACGGTGGAAGGGCGGGTAGGGGACCGGCTCCGCGCAGCGGCACCGCCCTGGCCGGGGCGGGCCGCAGGGTGGGCCGTCGGGGCCGGGCGCGCGCCGGGGCACCTCCTCGGGCGTCGAACGGGTAGCGGCGGCGGACATGTACGACGTGGTGCGTTCGACGCCCTGCGGGGGCGCCCCACCGCACACCCGACCCCGCCGGCGCGGGGGTGCGGAGTGGGGGCCGCCGGGCATCCGCGTTCGACGCCAAGCCGCACGCCAGTCCCCGGCGGCACGGCAGTACGGCGGGCCGGCCGACCCCGCAGAGCACCGGCACGCCGCCGCACACGAGGCCCTCCGGCGCCGGGGTACGTCATTCGGCCAGACGGACACCCCGGCGCCCCGCCGAACCGACCCGCTCACCCCACACCCGCTCGGCACGGACTTCCCCGAACCGGCGCATTCGTCCCAACTGCCACGCAGAACAATGCAGTTGAAACTCGCCACCCAGTGGACTGGACCTTGACTCGGAGCCGGGCCTACCGCTTTGCTGTGCGTGATCACCGGTTCGCTCACCGGCACGATCCCCCGACCGCCCGCGTCCTGGAGGGAAAAACCGCGGATGTCCCCGCCTCCGCCGCCCCTCGGCCGCGCCCGCAAGCGGGACGCCCAGCTCTTCGACCCGGCCCTCTGCGACGCCGAACTCGTGGACGTGCGCACGCAGTTCACCCAGGGCCGGTGGGCGAAGGCGCGTTCCCTGCTCGTCGCCACCGGCGACGACTGGGACCGGCGCGGCCACCGGGTCGTCGTGCTCGCCGAGACCCCCGCGGCCACCGCCTGGGCCCGTGAGTGGCTCCTCGCCGAACCCGGCAGCGCCGACGCGGCCACCCTCCTCGCCTGCGCCGCCGTCTTCCGCGCCCTGCGCGGCAAGGACTCCCCGGCCGCCGCCGAGGAGGCCTGCCGTCGCGCCGCCGCCCTGCTCCCCGCGGACCCCACGCCCTGGCTCGGGCTGCTCCTCCTCTCCCGTGTCTTCGGCCCGGAGGAGGAGTTCAGCCGCCACTTCGACCAGGTCCGCGCGCGCCACCGCGAACACCACCACGCCCACCACCTGATGGTCGCCAAGCTCGCCGAACGCGCCCCCGGCTCCGGCTACGACCCGCTCCACGAGGTCTACGACTTCGCGGCCTGGGCCGCGGAGGAGGCCCCGGCGGACTCCCCGCTCGCCGTGCTCCCCGTCATCGCGCACGCCGAGCGCTACCGGGTGCTCGCCGCCACCCACGGCCACACCTTCGGCAGCGACACGCAGCACTGGTCAGGCCGGCGCGCCCGCCAGGTGCTGCGCGCCGCCTTCGACTGGTGGTTGGAATGGGAGCGCGACGACCACCCCCGCAACCGGGTCGACCTGAACTACCTGGCCCACGCCAAGCTCTGCGAAGGCCGCCCCGCCGAGGCCGCCGCGCTGTTCCACCGCATCGGGAGGCACGCGACCCCCGCCCCGTGGTCCTATCCGGACCGCGACCCGCACAAGGCCTTCCTCGCCGCGCGCGGCGCCGCCCTCGGCACCGCCTGAGACACCCCAGACCACCCCCGACCACCCCCGAAAGGAACCTGCCATGCCGACGGGCAGCTCCACCACGCTCCAGGACCCGGCCGACATAAGAACGTACAAGGGGACGGACCGCGCCCTGCGCGCCGACCGGCTCGGCACCGCCGGGCTGCTGCTCTCCGTGCTCGCCGCCAGCGCGCCCCTGATGGTCGTCGCCGGTGTCATGCCCACGACATTCGGGGTCATGGGCATCGTCGGACAGCCGCTCCTCTTCGTCATCCTCGGCATCGTCCTCGCGCTCTTCGGCATCGGCTACGCCGAGATGAGCCGGCACGTCCACAACGCAGGCGCCTTCTACGCCTACATCGCCCGCGGCCTCGGCCCCACCGCGGGCGCCGGCGCCTCCTTCGTCGCGCTCGTCGCCTACAGCGCCATGCAGGTCGGCGTCTACGGCATCCTCGGCTTCGAGGTGTCCAACCTCTTCGCCACCTACCTGGAGACCGAACTCGCCTGGTGGATACCGGCCCTGGCGGCCGTCGCCATCACCGGCGCCCTCGGCTGGCTCAAGATCGACCTCAATGCCAAGGTCCTCGGCGTCCTCCTCCTCATCGAGTGCGCCCTCGTCGTGATCTTCGACGTCTCCGCGCTCGCCAAGCCCGGCGCCGAAGGCCTCTCGCTCCACGCCTTCGACCCCGCGACCCTCGGCGGAGCCGGCCTCGGCACCGCGCTCTGCTTCTGCATCGCCGCCTTCGTCGGCTTCGAGCAGTCCCCGGTCTACGCCGAGGAGACCAGCCGGCCGCACATCGTCGTCTCCCGCGTGATGTTCCTCGCCGTCGGCTTCGTCGCCCTCTTCTTCGCCTTCAGCGCCTGGGCCCTGACCGTCGCCACCGGCCCCTCCGAGGTCGTCAAGACCTCCGCCGAGGCCGGTCCCGGCCTGCTCTTCCAGCTCACCGGGGACCGCCTCGGCGCCACCTTCACCGACGTCCTGCACGTCCTCTTCGTGACCGGCATGTTCGCGGCGATGCTCAGCTTCCACAACGTGGTCGCCCGTTACGCCTTCGCCATGGGCCGCGAGGGCCTCCTCCCGGCCGCCTTCGGCAGGACCAACGCCGGCACCGGCGCACCCGGCACCGGTTCCCTCCTGCAGACCGCCGTGTCCGTCCTGGTCGTCGTCGCCTTCGCCGTCACCGACGACCTGCCGGCCGGCGACCCCACCGCGCCCGTCCTGCACCTGTTCACCTGGATGGGCAGCGTCGGCGCCCTCGGCATCACCCTCCTGATGGCCACGGCCTCCTTCGCCGTCATCGCCTTCTTCGTCCGCCGCGGCACCGCCGGCGCCCAGGTCTGGCGGCTCGTCGCGGCCGGCGCCGCCGGTCTCGCCCTGCTCGCCATCGCCGTCTGGACCGTCAAGGACTTCGGCGTCCTGGTCGGCGCCGAGGAGGGCTCCGCCCTCAGCGGGATCCTGCCCGGCATCATCGGCGCCGCCGCCGTCGCCGGACTGGCGTACGGACTGGTGCTGCGCCGCAGCCGCCCCGAGGCGCACGCCCGCATCGGCCTGGGCAACGAGGCCTTCCGCCTCGACCAGGCCGCGACGGAGGCCGCCCCGGACAGCCGACACGGCAGCTGACCGCACACCCCGAAACCTAGGTTTCCGGCGCCCGCGAAGCCCCCGACACCCCTTTCCATGGTCGTCGGGGGCTTCGATGCGTACGGGTGCGATTTTGGCGGGCGGCGGACCCGCATGGTCTCCTGGGGCGATCAAAACACCCGGACCGCCGCACAGGGGACACCACCCAGCTCCCCGGCACGACGGCCCGGTCTGCCTGTCCACCCCACGAAGGCGAAGTCGTACATGACCGACCGCACCCTGGCCGAGGCCCCCGCCGAGCCGTCCGCACGCCACACCGACGCGGGCGACGAGGGCTACAGCAAGGACCTCAAGTCCCGCCACATCAACATGATCGCGATCGGCGGAGCGATAGGCACCGGCCTGTTCCTCGGCGCCGGCGGCCGCCTCGCCGGAGCCGGCCCCTCCCTGGCGATCGCCTACGCGGTGTGCGGAGTCTTCGCGTTCTTCGTCGTCCGGGCCCTCGGCGAACTCGTCCTGTACCGGCCCTCCTCCGGCGCCTTCGTCTCCTACGCCCGCGAGTTCATGGGGGAGAAGGGCGCCTACACCGCCGGCTGGCTGTACTTCCTGAACTGGTCGACCACCACCGTCGCCGACATCACCGCCGCCGCGACCTACGCCCACTTCTGGTCGATGTTCACCGACGTCCCCCAGTGGGTCCTCGCCCTCATCGCCCTCGCCGTCGTCCTCACCGCGAACCTGATCTCGGTGAAGTACTTCGGAGAGATGGAGTTCTGGTTCTCGCTGGTCAAGGTCGCCGCCCTGGTGATCTTCCTCGTCGTCGGAATCTGGCTCGTCGCCACCAGCCACGACATCGGCGGCCACACCCCCGGCCTCGCCTCCATCACCGACAACGGCGGCATCTTCCCCGCCGGGATGCTCCCCATGCTCCTGGTCATCCAGGGCGTCGTCTTCGCGTACGCCTCCGTCGAACTGTGCGGAGTCGCCGCCGGCGAGACCGAGAACCCCGAGAAGATCATGCCGAAGGCGATCAACTCGATCATGTGGCGCGTGGGCCTCTTCTACGTGGGCTCCGTGGTCCTCCTGGCGCTGCTGCTGCCCTACACCGAGTACAGCTCCGACCAGAGCCCCTTCGTCACCGTCTTCGACAAGCTCGGCGTCCCCGGCGCCGCGGGCATCATGAACCTGGTCGTCCTGACCGCGGCCCTCTCCAGCCTGAACTCCGGCCTCTACTCCACTGGCCGCATCCTGCGCTCCATGGCCATGTCCGGCTCCGCGCCCCGCTTCACCGCCCGCATGAACAAGGGCAAGGTCCCCTACGGCGGCGTCCTGTTCACCGCCGCCTTCGGCCTGGCCGGCGTCGCCCTGAACAAGTACATGCCCAAGGACGCCTTCGAGATCGTCCTCAACTTCGCCTCGCTCGGCATCCTCGGCACCTGGGCCATGGTCATGCTCTGCTCGCTGCACTTCTGGCGCCGGGCGAAGCAGGGCCGTGTCGAACGCCCCGCCTACCGGCTGCCCTGGGCCCCCTACACCCAGCTCCTCACGCTGGTCTTCCTCGTCACCGTCCTGGTCCTGATGTGGTGCGACGGCGGAGTGGGCCGCACCACCGTCCTGTGCATCCCCGCGATCGCGGTCGCCCTGGTCGGCGGCTGGTACCTGGTCCGCCGCCGGGTCGCCGAGATCGCCGCCTCCCGCGGCTGATCCCGCCGCCGGTACGAGGGTCCGGGTCGCCGTCAGGGCTGCCCGGGCCCCCGTACGGCCGGCACGAAGGAATCCAGCGCGGCGTCGAAGTGGCCGCGCGCCTCGGCGGCCCGCCCGACCGGTGCCGACACCCACACGTCGTACAGCACCCCGCCCTGCTCCCAGCAGAGGTCGAAGGTGTGGCGGGCGCCCTCGGCCCGGGTGAAACCGTCCCAGGTGAACTCCCACAGGGCCGCCGGAAGCCCGTCGTGCGTCGTCGCCACGACCTTGTTCTCACGGAACCCGGGGTTCGTCTCGGTTCCGTTGGCGTCGGCGCGCCGCATCACCGCCAGCGGCCCGCCGGACTGCGCCGGGGCCACCCTGATCCCGATGCGGAAGGCCCCGTCCGGCGAGCCGTAGATCACCCGCTGCTCGTCTGTGGTGCGCCGGTACCCGGTCGGCACGGCCATGCTGAAACCCTGTACGTCGGACACGACCTGGTACCCGGCGGGCGCCGGCCGCATCGACCCGCGGGCCGAGGGCGAGACCGGTGAGCTCCCGGCCGCCGCCGGGGCCGGGGAGGACGACGGCCCGGCGGACGCGGCGGCTCCGGCCGCCCCCTTGCCCGGCTCCCGCTCCTCGCCCAGCAGCCGCGTCGCGGTCACCGTGCCGGCGACCGTCGCCGCGAGCAGTGCCGCGACCAGCCCCACGCGCACCGCCGCCCGGCGCCGCGCGGGCCGTGCGGGCCGTGCGGATTCCGAGGGCAGCGGGCCGTCCGGCCGGGTGGCCCGCTCGGTCGGCGAGTACGCCACCACCGCGACCGGCTCGGGCACCTCCCCGTCCCCGCCATCGCCCGCCGCGCAGGCGGACAGCAGCCGCACGGCCTCGGCGCCGCCCAGCCGCAGCTGCGGATCGCGCTCCAGCAGGCCGCGGACGACCTGGCGCAGCGGCCCCAGCCGGGCGGGCGGCTCGATCTCGTCGAAGACGACGGCGTGCAGGATGCCGCCGATCGAATCCCGGTGGAACGGCGACTCCCCGGTCACGGCCGCGCACAGCAGGACGCCCAACGACCACAGATCGGCCGCCGGTCCGGCCTCCGCGCCCTTCATCCGCTCGGGGGCGGTGTACTCCGGTGATCCGACGAAGGCCCCCGCCTCGCTGATGGTCGTCGCCCCGGCGAGCCGGGCGATCCCGAAGTCGGTCAGCACCGCCCGGCCCGTGCCCGCTTCGATGAGCACGTTGGCCGGCTTCACGTCCCGGTGCAGCACCCCGCGCTCGTGCGCCGCACCGAGGGCGCCCAGCAGCGAGATCCCGAGCCGGGCCGTCTCCCGGGGCGTCAGCGGTCCGGCAGTGGCGAGCCGGTCGGCCAGGGAACCGCCCTCGACGAGCTCCATGACGATGTGGGCGACGCCCTCGTGTTCCACGACGTCGTGCACGACCACGACGTGCGGATGCCTGATCTGTGCGACGACCCGGGCCTCCCGCAGGGCCCCCATGGCCCGGGTGCCGGCGTCGACGTGGAGCTCTTTGACGGCCACGGCCCGCCCGAGCAGCTCGTCCGAGGCCCGCCAGACGGTCCCCATGCCACCCCGGCCCAGCCGCTCCTGAAGCCGATAACGGCCACCGATCACCGTGCCGTTGCCCGGACCGCCCTGCGTCACTCCGATACCCCCCGTCCGCTGGTCAGGGGCCATGATGCCGTACCGGCCGTGCCGCACACCGCACGGGGCGAACGCAAAGAACCCCACCGAAGTGGGGTTCTCGCTCTTGTGTCCGAGGGGGGACTTGAACCCCCACGCCCGATAAAGGGCACTAGCACCTCAAGCTAGCGCGTCTGCCATTCCGCCACCCGGACAAGGTGTCTGTCTCGCGTCCCTCGCGGGCCGTTCCGACGTGGAAAACATTACCAAACATTCCGGGGTCCTCGATCACACCCCCCGGTGGCCGGGGATCTCCCTTGGGGAGAGCGGCCCGGAGCGGGAGGATGGGGGCAGTTCGGTACCGATCAGTGGGAGGAAGCAGCGTGAGCGAGTCGAACGCGGGCAGGACCGTCTCGGGCGAGGACGAGGTCGTCGACCTCTGCCGGGACCTCATCCGGATCGACACCAGCAACTACGGGGACCACTCCGGCCCCGGCGAACGCAAGGCGGCCGAGTGGGTCGCGGAGAAGCTCGCCGAGGTCGGCCTGGAGCCGCAGATCTTCGAATCGCACAAGGGGCGCGCCTCCACGGTCGCGCGGATCGAGGGCGAGGACCCCTCCCGCCCGGCGCTGCTCATCCACGGGCACACCGACGTGGTTCCGGCCAACGCGGTCGACTGGACGTACGACCCCTTCGCCGGCGAGATCGCCGACGGCTGCGTGTGGGGCCGCGGCGCCGTCGACATGAAGGACATGGACGCGATGACGCTGGCCGTCGTCCGCGACCGCATGCGCAGCGGCCGCAAGCCCCCGCGCGACATCGTGCTCGCCTTCCTCGCCGACGAGGAGGCCGGCGGCATCTACGGGGCCCGGCACCTCGTCGACAAGCACCCGGGGCTCTTCGAGGGGGTCACCGAGGCCATCGGCGAGGTCGGCGGCTTCTCCTTCACCGTGAACGAGAACCTGCGCCTCTACCTGGTGGAGACCGCCCAGAAGGGCATGCACTGGATGCGGCTCACGGTGGAGGGCACCGCGGGCCACGGCTCCATGACCAACACCGACAACGCGATCACGGAGCTGTGCGAGGCCGTGGGGCGCCTCGGCCGCCACCAGTGGCCGGTGCGCGTCACCAAGACCGTGCGCAGCTTCCTGGACGAGCTCTCGGACGCCCTCGGGACCCCCCTGGACCCGGACGACATGGACGCCACGCTCGCCAAGCTCGGCGGCATCGCCAAGATGGTCGGCGCGACCCTGAGGAACTCGGCCGCCCCGACGATGCTCGGCGCCGGCTACAAGGTCAACGTCATCCCCGGCCAGGCCACCGCGCACGTCGACGGCCGCTTCCTGCCCGGATACGAGGACGAGTTCTTCGCGGACCTCGACCGGATCCTCGGCCCGCGCGTGAAGCGGGAGGACGTGCACGGGGACAAGGCCCTGGAGACGGACTTCGACGGCCGGCTCGTGGACGCCATGCAGGGCGCCCTGCGCGCGGAGGACCCGATCGCGCGCGCGGTCCCGTACATGCTCTCCGGCGGTACGGACGCCAAGTCCTTCGACGACCTCGGCATCCGCTGCTTCGGCTTCGCGCCGCTGCAGCTGCCGCCGGAGCTGGACTTCGCCGGGATGTTCCACGGGGTCGACGAGCGGGTGCCGGTGGACGGGCTGAAGTTCGGGGTTCGGGTGCTCGACCGATTCATCGACAACGCCTGACGCCGAGGAATCGGGAGGGTGTGCGGATTCCACTGAGAAGAGTGAATGCGCTCATACGCTCGTAGCCCCGGTGATCCCTCCTCGTTACAGGTGTTGCGGTCCGCGGCTGGGACCGCATTGCCTACTAGGAGGAACAATGATCAAGAAGGTTGTCGCCGCTGCGGCTGCCACCGGTGCTGTGGTTCTCGCGGGTGCGGGCCTGGCCCACGCCGATGCCGGTGCCCAGGGCGCGGCCGTCGGTTCGCCCGGTGTCCTGTCCGGCAACGTGCTCCAGGTCCCCGTCCACGTTCCGGTGAACGTGTGCGGTAACACGGTGAACGTCATCGGCCTGCTGAACCCGGCCTTCGGCAACACCTGCGTCAACGCCTGACGCGTCTGAAGTCTTGGGCCCCGGAGCGCATTCCAGCGCTCCGGGGCCACCGGCCTTTCAGGCCCCGAATTTCTTATCGTCTTCGGCGCGACAGGCAGGGGAGCCTGGCCGAAACACATGCAGGAGGGGACGAGCACACATGCGACGACGACCGGCACAGGCCACCAGGAAGACCCTGATCACCATGGCTGCCGCGGGAGGTGTCCTCGCCCTGGGCGGGGGGTACGCGCACGCGGACTCCGGCGCCTCCGGGCACGCGGCGAACTCGCCGGGCGTGCTGTCCGGGAACAACGTGCAGGCACCGGTGGACGCGCCGGTGAACATCTGCGGCAACACCGTCTCCGTGGTCGGCCTGCTCAACCCGGCCTTCGGAAACCACTGTTCCAACGACTCGGGCCACGGCGGGAAGCCGGGCCCGGAGCAGCCCCCGTGCGACGACCACGGCCCCGGCGGCCACCCGGGAGGCCCGGGCACACCCGGCCACCCGGGCAACCCCGGAAACCCGGGCACGCCGGGCGGCCACCACCCGGGCAACCCCGGGAACCCGGGCACGCCCGGCGGCCACCACCCGGGTCAGCCCGGGAACCCGGGTACGCCCGGCGGACAGCACCCGGGCAACCCCGGCACTCCGGCCCAGCCGGGGAACCCGGGAACGCCCGGTACACCTGGTGGTCAGCTCCCGGGCAACCCCGGCACTCCGGCCCAGCCCGGGAACCCGGCCACTCCGGGTCAGCCGGGCGGCCCGGGGGCGCCCGGTACCGGCGGCACCGGCGGATCCGGCGGCGACGCCGCGGCAGGGGGCTCCGTGACCCCCGTCACCTCGCCGGGGACGGGACTGGCCGCCACCGGCACCGGTGACGTCCTCACCGCCGGGCTCCCGCTCGCCGGCGGGCTCCTGCTGGCCGGCAGCGTGCTCTACCGCCGCGTCCGCAACGCCGCCTGACGGACGATCAGGACGCGGGCCCCGACGCCGGGGCCCGCGTCACACCACGTCACCAGGTCGCGCGGACCTGGCGGATGATCCGGCGGCGCAGCCGCACGCGGCGGCTGCCGTCCCGGTGCAGGGTCAGCCGGTCGAGCTCCCAGTTCCCGTACTCGGCATGGTCGGTCAGCAGGCGGGTCGCCTCTTTGCGGGGGACCCCGCGAGGCACGTACACGTCGACAAATTCGTATTCCGGCATCGGTATCTATTGTGCGGGCAGAGGCCTGCTACGGATAGCGTCTGCCCTATGTCTGATGCCGCTCTGCCCACTGTTGCCGAGGTACGTGCCGCCGCCGAGGCGGTAAAGGCCGCCCTCGACCGTCACCTCGCCGCGGTCGAGCGCAGGACCGGGGACGAGGACCCGGCCGTCTACGCCGCCTTCAACGAACTCGCCGCCGCCGCCGAGGAGTACGACGAACTCCTCTACGACCGCTACGACGAGGTCACCCCCTTCGAGATCCCCACCCCCGAGGACGGGGTCCCGTACAGCGGCCCCGCCGAGCCCGCCGCGTTCAGCGTGCTCATCCGCCGTGACTACGCCGTCGTCGAACCGCCGCGGCTGATCGCGCAGGCCGAACGGGTCGCCGCGCACGACCGCGACGCCGAGCTCGTCCACGGCGGCACCGCCGGCGCGCTGGGCGTGCTCTTCGGGGAGTACGAGCCCGACGAGATCGCCTCCCGCTACAAGGAGTTCGGCCTCGAGGAAGGCGATTCCACCCTCTGGATCGCGGCCTCCGAGGAGATGGCCGAGCCGGGGGAGTGGCTGGCCTCGCCCTTCGGGCACACGGACGCGGAGGACGTCCTGCACCGGTTCGACGTCAGCTCCGTCTTCGACGAGGAACTGGACGAGTTCGACGAGGACGAGGAGCCGGGGCTGACCCCCGCCTGACGCGGGCCCGACCCCCGGTCGGCCCTCGCTCGAACCCCGCTCGGTCCACACCGGAGGCCGTGGCGCCACGCCCGCAGGGGCCGGCGCCACGGCCTCCGGCCGTTGCCGCTCTACTCCGGCTGCTGCGCCGCTGCCGCCGCGAGGGCCGCCAAGAGGCCCGTCAGACGCGTCGTACGCGGCTTCGGCAGCACCTCCGCGACCGCGCGGGGCAGCGCCTGGTCGACGCCGTGCACCACCGACAGGTGCCGCTCGGCCCGTCCGAACGCCGTGTACACCCAGTCCCGTGACAGCGCCTGCGCCGCGTCACCCGGCAGTACGACGACCACCGCGGGCCAGCGGGCCCCCACGGCCTGGTGCGCCGTCACCGCCCAGCCGTGCCGCACCTGCGCCTCGACGAGCTCCTTCGGTACGACGACCCGCGCTCCCGCCCGGTCCAGGTGCAGGCCCGCCGCGTCGGCCGACACCACCCGGGCCGGCAGGGCCCGCCCGGGCGAGGGCACGTGGACGACCCGGTCACCCGGGTCGAAGCCGCCGAACCGGCCGGGGCCCGGGTTCAGCCGCTCCTTCAGCGCCGCGTTCAGCGCCCGGGTCCCCGCGGAGCCGCCGTGGCCCGGGGTGATCACCTGCACGCTGTCGGCCGGGATCCCGAACGCCCGCGGCACGGACTCGGCCACCAGCTGAACGGCCCGGTGCACGGCCTCCCCGGCGTCGCGCACCGGGACGATGACGACCTCCTTGCCGGGGGCGTCGACCTGGGCCAGCTCGCCGATGCCGACCCCGGAGACCAGCTCGCCGAGGGGGCCCGGGTCGGGCACGCGGGAGACCACCTGAGGACAGAACCGGGCCGCCAACAGATCGGCGAACACCCGCCCGGCCCCCGCCGACCCGAGCACGGCGGGATCGCCGGACAGCACCAGCCGGGCCCCGTCGGGGACGGACTCCACCAGCGCGGCCGCCGTCTCCACGTCCAGCTGCGGGGCGTCCAGGACGATCAGGAGGTCGAGCGCGAACTGCCCGTCCGCGTCCCGGCCGGGACCCTCCGCGCCCGACAGCAGCCCGGCGACGGTGACGCCGTCCGGGGTGGGCGCGTGCGCGGCGAGACAGGCGCGCAGGCCCAGTTCGCGGGCCGCCGCCAGCAGGGCGAGGGGTTCGGCGCGGGCGGCCTCGCCGCCGGTGTGGGTGACCAGGCCGTGGCCCGCGACGGCGCGGATCAGCTCCGAGCCGTCCCAGTCGGCCGCGCCCTCGAAGGTGTTGGCCAGCCGGGCCAGGCCGTCGGCGAGGCTCTCCTCGGCCATGGCGGAACCCTCCAGGCCCACGAGCACGCGCACGGGCTGCTCCTCGCCCTCCTGGGCGGGCGGGCCGAGGGGCTCGTGGAAGACCAGCACCGAGCCCTCGCCGATCGCCTGCTCCAGGGCTTCGGCGGGATCCGGCACCCCGTACTGGACCAGGGCCTTCTCCAGCACCGGGGCCTCCAGCGCGGTGTGCCCCTTCAGCCCGGCCTGCGCCAGCAGCCAGCCCACGAGGGCGGTGGTGCGGCGCTCGTCGGCCGGGCCGGCCCCGGGGCCCAGCAGGGCGCGGGCGAAGCCGTCGGCCTGGGCCGGGCGGACGGCGGCCACGGCCAGCAGTCGCCAGGGGTTCTCGGCGAGCTGCTCGGCGGCGCCGTCCCCGAGCGCGGTCGCCGCGGGGGCGGCCAGCGCCTCCGGGGCGCCGCCGCGGGCCAGCACGGCCCGTACGGCGTCCACGTCGGCGGGGGTGGCCGCGGCCACGGGTGCGGGTGCGGGCCGCGGGGGCTGAGCGGGGGCGGCCGCGGCCTTGCGCGGGGCGGCCGCGGTCGTGCCCTCGTCGAAGTACACGGCCCCGCCCGGTGCCTTGGCGCCGCTCTCGACGGCCCGTACGGCGGCCAGCAGGTCGGCGGCCTTCCCGCTGAGCTTGGCTCCCGCCTCCACGGGGCCGGCGCGTTCGGCCTTGCGGCGGGCGATGCGCTCGCGCTCGATCTTCTGCGCGGCCAGTTCGGCCTGCGCCTCACTCAACTCGGGCGCCGTCGCGGCCGCCTCGCCGCCACCCGCCGCCGTCTCGCTGCTCGTGCCGCCCTCTGCCTCGCCGTCGCCGTCGGCGCCGTCCGCGTCCTGCGCCTGATCGGAGTCGGGCTCGGCGGGGCCTTCCCCCTCCCCGCCCCTTCCCGAAACCGAGGGCTCAGCCTCCGGCCCCGCGGCCTGCGACCCACCGTCCTCGGCCGCGCCATCCGCTGCGGCCCCCAGCCGGTCCGGGACCTCCGGACCGTCGTCCTCGGCTCCGACGACGGCACCGGGCCCCGGCTCACCGTCCTCGGCGTCCGGGCCGCCCCCGGCCTGCGGCCCGCCACCCTCGGCTCCGCCGTGGAGCCCGGCACCGGCCTCCCGCCCGTCGGCGCCGGGGTGCGGGCCGTCGGTCGCGGGGTCTTCCGCGTCAGCGGGCCCGGCGTCAGCGGGGTCGGCGTGGTGGTCCGTGCTCACAGGGTGCTCCAGTCCTGATCGGGGTAGCGGTGCACGGGTGCTGAGACGTCGTCCAGCGCCCGGCAGATCTCCTCGGGAAGGGTAAGGGTCTCCACCGACAGTGCCTCCGCGAGCTGCGCCGACGTCCGTGCGCCGACGATCGGCGCGACCACCCCCGGCCGGTCGCGGACCCACGCCAGCGCCACCTGGAGCGGGGTGACGGCCAGGCCGTGGGCGGCCGTCGCGACCGCGTCCACGATCCGGCCCGCCGCCTCGTCCAGGTACGGGGCCACGAACGCGGCCAGGGACTCCGACCCGCCCCGGGAGTCCGCCGGGACGACGCCGGAGCGGTACTTCCCCGTCAGGACCCCGCGCCCCAGTGGGGAGGACGGGAGGAGGCCGACCCCCAGGTCCAGGGCTGCCGGGAGCACCTCGCGTTCGACCCCGCGCTGGAGGAGGGAGTACTCCATCTGCGTCGAGGCGACGCGAGTGCGTGCGCCCGGTGCCGACAGCTGCCACGTCGCCGCCTTCGCGAGCTGCCAGCCGCTGAAGTTGGAGACCCCCGCGTACCGGGCCCGCCCGCTGCTCACCGCCAGGTCCACCGCCTGCAGGGTCTCCTCCAGAGGCGTCGCCGGGTCGAACGCGTGGACCTGCCACAGGTCGACGTAATCGGTGCCCAGCCGGTCCAGCGAGGCGTCGAGCGCGGCGAGGAGGTGCCCGCGCGAACCGTCGAAGCGCCGCTCCCGGTCGGGCACGCTGCCCGCCTTCGTCGCGATCACCACGTCCCGACGCGGTATCAGCCCGCCCACCAACTGCCCGAGGAGGTACTCCGCCTCCCCGCCGCCGTACACGTCCGCCGTGTCCACGAGCGTGCCGCCCGCGTCCCAGAACGTCTTCATCTGCTCGGCGGCGGCTTCCTCGCCGGTGTCGCGGCCCCAGGTGAGGGTGCCGAGCCCGATCCGGGAAACACGCAGTCCGGTGCGGCCGAGATGCCTCTGCTCCATGAGCGCTGAGACTACTGGGGCGCTGACGAATGGGACCCGGGCGCGCTACAGTCCCCGCACATACACGTTACTGATCGGTAAACCGGTAAGGGGACGACTTATGCGGCTCGGCATCAATCTCGGCTACTGGGGTGCGGGCATGGACGCCGACAACCTCGCCGTCGCCCAGGAGGCCGACCGCCTCGGCTACGACGTCTGCTGGGCCGCCGAGGCCTACGGATCGGACGCCCCGACCGTGCTGGCCTGGGTCGCGGCCCAGACCGAACGCATCGACGTCGGCTCGGCCATCATGCAGATCCCGGCGCGCCAGCCGGCCATGACCGCCATGACCGCGGCCACCCTCGACTCCCTCACCAAGGGCCGCTTCCGCCTCGGCCTCGGCGTCTCCGGCCCGCAGGTCTCCGAAGGCTGGTACGGCGTCAAGTTCGACAAGCCCCTCGCGCGCACCCGCGAGTACGTCGAGATCGTCCGCAAGGCCATGACCCGCGAGCGCCTCAGCTACGACGGCGAGCACTGGACCCTGCCGCTGCCCGGCGGCCCCGGCAAGCCGATCAAGCTGACCGTGCACCCGGAGCGCGAGCACATCCCGCTCTACATCGCCGCGATCGGTCCCAAGAACCTGGAGCAGACCGGCGAGATCGCCGACGGCGCCCTGCTGATCTTCCCGGCCGCCGAGCACCTGGAGGAGACGGCCCTGCGCCACATCCGCGCCGGACGCGAGAAGGCCGGGCTGACCATGGACGGCTTCGACGTCTGCCCGACCGTGCCGCTGGCCCTCGGCGAGGACGTGAACGCGCTCGCCGACATGTTCCGCCCCTACACCGCCCTGTACGTCGGCGGCATGGGCAGCCGCAAGCAGAACTTCTACAACCAGCTCGCCCAGCGCATGGGCTACGAGAAGGAAGCCGCCGAGATCCAGGACAAGTACCTGGCGGGCGACAAGACCGGGGCCGCCGCCGCCGTCCCGCACTCGCTGATCGACTCGACCACCCTGCTCGGCCCGGTCGAGCGCATCGCGGACGGGATGCGGGCCTACGCGGAGGCCGGGGTCACCACCCTCACCCTCGCCCCGGCCGGCTTCACCCTGGACGAGCGGATCGCCGCCCTGCGCGCCGGCACCGAGGCCATGGAGCGGGCCGGACTCGCCTGACCCGCGAAGTCTGCGGCCGTGGTGGGGGCTCGGGGGGTCTTCCCCGCCACGGCCGACACAGCCAACAACGCTCCGGGCGGCCCCCGGGTTACGCACCCCGGGCAACGGCCTCGTTTCGTTCATTCGGACGAGCGCGGCGAGCCCTCGGTTGCCCGTCCCCGTGACCGGGGTTTGACTCGATGCATGCTCTCTGCCCGCAGCGTGTTCCAGGAGATCGTCGACAACGACGACGCCTTCCAGCTGTTCTGCTCCATCGCCGCCAGCGGGGAGGCCCAGGGCGGCTGGGAGAACGGCCGCATCGCGGCCCTGGTCCCCGACTCCATGCGCCACCTCGCGCCCAAGATCGCCCGGCACGGCGCCGACGAGGACAAGCACGGACGGATCTTCGACGCGCTGCTGCGCAAACGCGGCCTGCGGCCCGTCCCCGTACCGCCCGAGACCGACTACACGATGCTGCTGGAACGCGCCGGCATCGGCCTCGCCCACGAGAAGCTGCGACGGGACGAACCCCTCAGCGAGCGGGACGTCGTCGTCTACCTCGCACACAGCCGCGTCACCGAGCAGCGCGCCGCCGACCAGATGGACCGGCTCGTCAAGGACTTCGGCGACCACCCCGAGCTCGGCAGGGCCGTCCGCATGATCAGCAACGACGAGGTCAACCACCTCGCCTACTGCCACGAGGAGTTGCTGCGCCTGGCCCGCCAGGGACACGGCCACACCATCCGGCGGGTGCTGCGGGACAGCGCGCTCGTGGAGATCCGCGTCTACCGCGACGTCAGCCTCGCCGTCATGGGCCACATGGGACGCCTGCTGAACTGGCCCGCCCCCAAGACGGCCGCGTTCGCCGCCGGCATCCGGGGCGTGCACGCGTACGAGCGCTTCAGCGGCTGGCACCGGGCGTTCGGCCTGCGCATGCCCGAACGACGCGACGCGCTGGGAGGAGCGCCGACGGCCGCCCCCGAGTTCGCCTGAACCGGCCCCCGCGCGGACGGGCTACAGCCAGCCCCGGCGCTTGAACATCCGGTGCAGGCCCAGACACGCCCCCACCATGACCGCCAGCACCACGGGGTAGCCCCAGGTCTGCTTCAGCTCCGGCATGTCGTCGAAGTTCATCCCGTAGATCCCCGCCACCATCGTGGGGACGGCCGCCATGGCCGCCCAGGCCGAGATCTTGCGCATGTCGTCGTTCTGCCGCACGCCCATCTGCGCCAGATGCGCCGCCAGAGCGTCCGACAGCAGCCGGTCCAGCCCCTCGATGTACTCGTTCGCCTTCGTCAGGTGGTCCGCGACGTCGCGGAAGAACGGCTGCGCGTGGTCGTGGACGAAGGGCACGTCCCCGAACGCGAGCCGGTCCATCGGCTGGAGCAGCGGGCTCGTCGCCCGGCGGAACTCCAGGACCTGCCGCTTGAAACCGTAGATGCGGGCGGCGGTGTTCTTGGTGTCCGACGCGTTCGGCGCGAACACGTCGGCCTCCAGTTCCTCCAGGTCCGCCTGGAGCTCGGCCGCCACCTCGATGTAGTGGTCCACCACCGCGTCGGACACCGCGTACAGGACGGCCGTCGGACCGTGCCGCAGCACCTCCGGCTCGTGCTCCAGCCGGCGGCGGACGGCGGCCAGCGGGGCGCCCTCGCCGTGCCGGACCGTGACCACGAACGAGTCGCCGATGAACACCATCAGCTCGCCCGCGGTCACCGTGTCGGTGTCCTCGTCGTACAGCACCGGCTTGAGGACGACGAACAGCGAATCGTCGTACACCTCCAGCTTCGGGCGCTGGTGCGCGGTCAGCGCGTCCTCCACCGCCAGCGGGTGCAGCCCGAACTCCTCGCGGACGTGGTCGAATTCCTTCTCCGTCGGCTCGTGCAGGCCCAGCCACAAGAAGGCGTCACCGGTCGCCCGCGCCTCGTCGAGGGCATCGGAGAAATCCGCCGGCCCTTCGGCGCGAGCACCGGACTTGTAAATCGCGCAGTCCACAATCACCCGGGGCATTCTTCCCTGCCCACGGCCCGCCCGCACTCCCACCTCACCGCGCCGCGCCTTTCCCGGCGGCCCTAGGCTGTACCCCATGGCCACGCTGATCCTCGTACGACACGGGCGGTCCACCGCCAACACCGCCGGGTTGCTCGCCGGATGGACTCCGGGAGTCGCCCTCGACGAGCGCGGCGCCGAACAGGCCGCCAAGCTGCCCGGACGACTGGTCGGCGTGCCCCTCGCCGCCGCCGTCACCAGCCCGCTGCAACGCTGCCGCGAAACCCTCGCGCCGCTCCTGGCCGCCCGACCCGAGCTCGAACTGCACACCGACGAGCGGATCGGCGAATGCCACTACGGCGACTGGTCGGGCCGCAAACTCTCCGAGCTGGCCGATGAACCCCTGATGAAGATCGTCCAGCAGCACCCGTCGGCGGCCGCCTTCCCCGGCGGCGAGTCCATGCGCGCCATGCAGGCCCGCGCGGTGGAGGCCGTACGGGAATGGAACGCGCGCATCGAGCAGGAGCACGGCGCCGACGCCGTCTACCTCATGTGCTCGCACGGCGACATCATCAAGTCCCTTGTCGCCGACGCCCTCGGCATGCACCTGGACCTCTTCCAGCGCATCCACGTCGACCCCTGCTCGGTCACCGCCATCCGCTACACGCCGACCCGCCCCTTCGTCTTCCGGCTCGGCGACACCGGTGACTTCGGCTCGCTCGTCCCCGGCGACCAGGCCCGTACCGCCGACAAGGCCGCCGAGGACGCCGGGAACGCCGTCGTGGGCGGCGGCGCGGGCGCGGCGTGATCGAACGGCGCAGTAGGGTGGACTGGCCATAGCAAAGAGCACAGCCACGCGCAGAGCACCCCCTGCCGCCGAGACTTGGAGACTGGACGTGCCCCGTCAGGTGTTCCTCTACGACCCGCCGGACCGCTTCGTGGCCGGCACGGTCGGTCTGCCGGGACGCCGTACGTTCTTCCTGCAGGCCTCCGCCGGCCCCCGCGTCACCAGCGTCTCCCTGGAGAAGACCCAGGTCGCGGCGCTCGCCGAGCGGATGGACGAGCTGCTGGACGAGGTCGTACGGCGCACCGGGGGCAATGCCCCGGTCCCGGCCGTCGCCCCCGCCGAGGCCGCCGACACCGCCCCCCTGGACGTTCCCGTCGAGGAGGAGTTCCGCGTCGGCACCATGGCCCTGGCCTGGGACGGCGAGGAACAGCGGATGATCGTCGAGGCCCAGGCCCTCGTCGAACTCGACGCCGACTCCGACGAGGACCTCGCCGAGGCCGAGGAGCGGCTGCTCCAGGACGAGGAGAACGGCCCGCCCATGCTGCGGGTCCGCCTCACCGGCGCCCAGGCCCGCGCCTTCGCCAAGCGGGCCCTGGACGTCGTCAACGCCGGCCGCCCGCCGTGCCCGCTGTGCAGCCTCCCGCTCGACCCGGAGGGCCACGTGTGCCCGCGCCAGAACGGCTACCGGCGCCAGGCGTGAACGCGACGGGGGAACTGGAGGAACTGCTCGCCAAGGGCGAGCTGACCGTCGTCGGCCGGATCCGGGAGGCGTCCAACGCCGTCCTGCTGTGCACCGTCACGTACGGGGGCGAGAGCGCCGACTGCGTGTACAAGCCGGTCAAGGGCGAGCGGCCCCTGTGGGACTTCCCCGACGGCAACCTCGCCCAGCGCGAGGTGGCCGCCTACCTGGTCTCCGAGGCCACCGGCTGGGGACTGGTGCCCACCACCGTGCTGCGCGACGGCCCCTACGGCGAGGGCATGGTCCAGCACTGGATCGAAGCGGCGGGGGAGGACGACCCGGCGGCCGGGCTCCTCGCCCTCGTGGACGGCGAGGAGGCGGGGGAGGGCTGGAAGGCCGTCGCCTTCGCCGACGTCGGAGAGGGCCGCACCGCCCTGCTCGTCCACGCCGACGACCCCAGGCTGCGCCGGCTCTCCGTACTCGACGCCGTGATCAACAACGGCGACCGCAAGGGCGGCCACCTGCTGCCCGCGCCCGACGGACGGCTCTACGGCATCGACCACGGCGTGAGCTTCCACACCGAGGACAAACTGCGCACCCTCCTGTGGGGGTGGGCGGGGGAACCGCTGACCGACGAGGCCCGCGAGGTCCTGACCGACCTCGCCGCCCGCCTCGCCGAGGGAGCGCCCCTCGCCACCCGGCTGGCCGAACTGATCACACCCGTCGAGCTGGCCGCCGTACGGGAACGGGTGGCACGGCTGCTGGACACCGGGACCCACCCGGAACCCTCCGGGCAGTGGCCGTCGATCCCCTGGCCACCGGTCTGAGGCACCGGTACGAACCGGCCAGTACGAGACGCACAGATCCGGCCAGACCGCAAGAGTGCCGATCAAGACAACAGTGCAGGTCCGGTTCGTTTAAGGAACACCCGTCCGGTTAGGCTCGACACATGCATGCCTGGCCCGCTTCTGAGGTCCCCGCCCTTCCCGGCAAGGGCCGCGACCTCCAGATCCACGACACCGCGACCCAGGGGACGATCACCCTCGACCCCGGTCCCGTCGCCCGTATCTACGTCTGCGGCATCACCCCGTACGACGCGACCCACATCGGTCACGCGGCGACCTACAACGCGTTCGACCTCGTACAGCGCGTGTGGCTCGACACCAAGCGGCAGGTCCACTACGTCCAGAACGTCACGGACGTGGACGACCCGCTCCTGGAGCGGGCGCTGCGCGACGGCCACGACTGGACCGAGCTCGCCGAACGCGAGACGGCCCTCTTCCGCGAGGACATGACCGCCCTGCGGATGCTGCCCCCGCAGCACTACATCGGCGCCGTCGAGGCCATACCGGGCATCGTGCCGCTCGTGGAGCGGCTGCGGGACGCCGGCGCGGCGTACGAGCTGGACGGCGACGTCTACTTCTCGGTGGAGTCCGACGCGAACTTCGGCAAGGTCTCCCACCTCGACGCCGAGGCGATGCGGCTCCTCTCCGCCGAACGCGGCGGCGACCCCGACCGCCAGGGCAAGAAGAACCCCCTCGACCCGATGCTGTGGATGGCCGCACGACCCGGCGAACCGAGCTGGGACGGCGGCTCGCTGGGCCGCGGCCGGCCGGGCTGGCACATCGAGTGCGTCGCCATCGCCCTGGACCACCTGGGCATGGGCTTCGACATCCAGGGCGGCGGCTCCGACCTGGCGTTCCCGCACCACGAGATGGGCGCCTCGCACGCGCAGGTCCTGACGGGCGAGTTCCCGATGGCCAAGGCGTACGTCCACGCGGGCATGGTCGCCCTGCACGGCGAGAAGATGTCGAAGTCGAAGGGCAACCTGGTCTTCGTCTCCGCGCTGCGCCGGGCCGGGGTCGACCCGGCGGCGATCCGCCTGGCGCTCCTGTCGCACCACTACCGGGCCGACTGGGAGTGGACGGACGAGGTCCTCGCCGAGGCGGTGGCCCGCCTGGAGCGCTGGCGCGCGGCGGTGTCCCGCCCGGACGGCCTGCCGGCCGACGCCCTCGTAGAAGAGGTCCGCGAGGCCCTCTCCAACGACCTGGACGCCCCTGCCGCGCTGGCGGCGGTGGACCGCTGGGTGGACGCACAGAACGCCTCCGACGGCGACGACGAGTCGGCCCCCGGCCTGGTCTCCCGCACGGTGGACGCGCTGCTGGGCGTGGCCCTGTAGCCCCGGGCGGGTGGCGGGGCCGCTGCGCGGAGCCGGTCCCCTACCCGCCCTTTCACCGTTTCCCGGGGCTCCGCCCCGGACCCGCGCCTCAAACGCCGGCGGGGCTGGACAATCCAGCCCCGCCGGCGTGGTCTTTCCCCCGGCCCCCGCCCGACCCGCTACGCCTGCGGCGGGGACTCGGGGGAGTCGTCCCCCGGAGCGGCGTCGTCCGGCGGGGACGCCGGGGGCTCCTCCGCCGAGGAGTCCGGCTTGCGCTTCGGCGGCCGCGTCAGCCCACTGGACGTGTCCCGCAAGTACGACCCGTCACCCGGCTCCCCACCCGCGGCCGGGTCGCGACGGCGCAGGTACCGCTCGAACTCCCGCGCGATGGCGTCCCCGGACGCCTCCGGCAGATCGGCCGTGTCCCGCGCCTCCTCCAGCGTCTGGACGTACTCCGCCACCTCGCTGTCCTCCGCCGCGAGTTGGTCCACGCCCAACTGCCACGCCCGCGCGTCCTCGGGGAGTTCACCCAGCGGGATCCTGATGTCGATCAGATCCTCCAGCCGGTTCAGCAGCGCCAGCGTCGCCTTCGGGTTCGGCGGCTGCGACACGTAGTGCGGCACCGCCGCCCACAGCGACACCGCCGGCACCCCGGCGTGCGTGCAGGCCTCCTGCAGCACGCCCACGATCCCCGTCGGACCCTCGTACTTGGTCTCCTCCAGGTCCATCGTCCGCGCCAGGTCCGCGTCCGAGGTGACCCCGCTCACCGGCACCGGCCGGGTGTGCGGGGTGTCCCCGAGCAGCGCGCCGAGGACGACGACCATCTCCACGCCCAGCTCGTGCGCGAAACCCAGCAGCTCGTTGCAGAACGACCGCCACCGCATGGACGGTTCGATGCCCCGCACCAGCACCAGGTCGCGCGGCTTCGCGCCGCCGATCCGCACCACCGAAAGCCGGGTCGTCGGCCACGTGATCTTCCGTACCCCGTTGTCCAGCCACACCGTCGGCCGGTTGACCTGGAAGTCGTAGTAGTCCTCGGCGTCGAGCGCCGCGAACACCTCGCCCTTCCACTCCCGGTCCAGGTGCGCGACCGCACCGGAGGCCGCGTCACCCGCGTCGTTCCAGCCCTCGAACGCGGCCACCATGACCGGGTCGATCAGCTCGGGCACGCCCTCAAGCTCGATCACCCAGGTCTCCTTCCGAAGTTCCCTTGTGTACGTGGGTCAGCCTATGCCTTGAGACGACACCGGCCACAGCCCACGACAGAGGGGCGGTTCCCCCCTGGAACCGCCCCTCTTCCCCACCTGTGGGAGACCTATGCCTTGCGGCCCAGCATCTCCTCGACACGGGCCCGCACGGACTCGTCGTCCAGGCCCCGGATCGTCACCGTCGTACGCCGGCGCAGCACGTCGTCGACCGTCTCGGCCCACTCGTGGTCACGGGCGTACGCGACCTGCGCCCAGATCTCCGGACCGTCCGGGTGGATGCGCTCGGCCAGCGCCGGGTCCTCGTTCGCGATCCGCGCGATGTCGAAGGCCAGCGAACCGTAGTGCGAGGCCAGGTGGCGCGCGGTCAGCGGGTCCATGCGGGCACCGGGCTCGCGGTCCACGAGCAGTCGGTGCGCGACCGCGTTCGGGTTCGCGACACCGGGCAGCGGCACCCGGCGCACCAGGGACTTCACCGGCTCCATGTCCTCGGTCAGCGGGCTGCCCGGGAGCTTGGCCAGCTTGTCCATGACCACACGGCCGATGTGGCGGTACGTCGTCCACTTGCCGCCGGCCACCGACAGCATGCCGCCCGCGCCCTCGGAGACCACCGTCTCGCGCTTGGCCTTCTCGACCCCGCCGGGGCCGCCGGGCAGCACCCGCAGGCCCGCGAAGGCGTAGGTCATCAGCGAGCGGTCCAGGTCGGCGTCCTTCACCGAGAAGGCCGCCTCGTCCAGGATCTGCTGGATGTCGGACTCGGTCGCGCGCACGTCGGCCGGGTCGCCCTCGTACACCTCGTCGGTGGTGCCGAGCAGGAGCTGGTCCTCCCACGGCAGGGCGAAGGTGATGCGGTACTTGTCGATCGGGGTGGCCATGGCGGCCTTCCACGGCGACTTGCGCTTCATGACGATGTGCGCGCCCTTGGAGAGGCGGATCGACGGCAGCGAGTGCTTGTCTTCCATGCGCCGCAGGTGGTCCACCCACGGGCCGGTGGCGTTGAGCACGACGCGCGCGTCGACCCCGAACTCGGTGCCGTCCAGGCGGTCCTTGAGCTCGGCGCCGGTGACCCGGCCGCGCGTCATGCGCAGGCCGGTGACCTCGGCGTGGTTGAGGACGACCGCGCCCGACTCGACGGCCGCGCGGACCGTCATGACGGCGACGCGGGAGTCGTTCATCTGGTGGTCGTAGTAGACCGCGACGGCCTTGAGGTTGTCGGTCTTCAGACCGGGGTTGTCGGCGACGGCACGGGCCGGGGATATGACCTTGCCCATGCCGTCGCCGAAGGCCGAGAGGGCGGAGTAGGCGAAGACGCCCGCGCCCAGCTTGGCCGCACCCACCGGACCGCCCTTGTAGACCGGCAGGTAGAACGTGAGCGGGTTGACCAGGTGCGGGGCCACGTCCTTGGCCAGCACCCGCCGCTCGTGGTGGTTCTCGGCCACCAGCTTGACCGCGCCGGTCTGCAGGTAGCGCAGGCCGCCGTGGACGAGCTTGGAGGAGGCGGAGGAGGTGGCGCCGGCGAAGTCGCCGGCGTCCACCATGGCGACCCGCAGACCCGACTGCGCGGCGTGCCAGGCCACCGAGGTGCCCAGGATGCCACCGCCGATGACCAGGAGGTCGTACGTGGCCTTCGCCAACTGCTCGCGGGTCTCGGCGCGGCTCGCGTTCGAACCGGCGGTCGGGTGCGTGCCCAGTGCGGTCACGCTCTGCAGGCTGCTCATATCTCTCTTAGCTCCTCGTCGATAGCGTCGGCTGAGTGAGGTCAGCTGGCGTCTTCGTCGTCGACCCAGCCCATGGACCGCTCGACGGCCTTGAGCCAGCTCTTGTACTCGCGCTCCCGCTGCTCGGCGGGCATCCGCGGGGTCCACTCGGCCGCGCGGCGCCAGTTGGCGCGCAGGGCGTCGGTGTCGGGCCAGAAGCCGACGGCCAGGCCGGCGGCGTAGGCGGCGCCGAGGCAGGTGGTCTCGGCGACCATCGGGCGCACCACGGGGGCGTCCAGGAAGTCCGAGAGCGTCTGCATCAGCAGGTTGTTGGAGGTCATGCCGCCGTCGACCTTGAGGGCCGTCAGCTCGACGCCCGAGTCCTTGGTCATGGCGTCGGTGATCTCGCGGGTCTGCCAGGCGGTGGCCTCCAGGACGGCACGGGCGATGTGCGCCTTGGTGACGTACCGGGTGAGGCCGGCGATCACACCACGGGCGTCGGAGCGCCAGTACGGGGCGAACAGGCCGGAGAACGCCGGGACGAAGTACGCGCCGCCGTTGTCCTCCACGGAGGAGGCCAGGGTCTCGATCTCGGCCGCGGACTTGATCAGGCCCATCTGGTCGCGCATCCACTGGACGAGCGAGCCGGTGACGGCGATGGAGCCCTCCAGCGCGTAGACCGGCTTCTGGTCGCCGATCTGGTAGCCGACCGTGGTCAGCAGACCGCTGTAGGAGTTGATGATCTTGTCGCCGGTGTTCATCAGCATGAACGTTCCGGTGCCGTACGTGGACTTGGCCTCGCCCTCGGCGAAACAGGTCTGGCCGAACAGGGCGGCCTGCTGGTCACCGAGCGCCGAGGCGACCGGGACACCGGCGAGGACGCCCTCCTTGACGTGGCCGTAGACCTCGGCGGAGGACTTGATCTCCGGGAGCACGTTGAGCGGGACGCCCATGGACTCGGCGATCTTCTCGTCCCAGGCCAGGGTGTGCAGGTTCATCAGCATGGTGCGCGAGGCGTTGGTCACGTCGGTGACGTGGTGACCGCCCTGGGCGCCGCCGGTGAGGTTCCAGATGACCCAGGAGTCCATGGTGCCGAAGAGGATGTCCCCGGCCTCGGCGCGCTCGCGCAGGCCCTCGACGTTGTCGAGCAGCCAGCGGACCTTCGGGCCGGCGAAGTAGCTGGCCAGCGGCAGGCCGGTCTCGCGGCGGAAGCGGTCCTGGCCGACGTTGCGGCCGAGCTCCTTGCACAGGGCGTCGGTGCGGGTGTCCTGCCAGACCAGCGCGTTGTGGACCGGCTCGCCGGTGTTCTTGTCCCACAGGACGGTGGTCTCGCGCTGGTTGGTGATGCCGACGGCCTTGACGTCGGCGGCGGTGATCTCGGCCTTGGCGATGGCCCCGGCGACGACCTCCTGGACGTTGGTCCAGATCTCGGTGGCGTCGTGCTCGACCCAGCCCGGCTTCGGGAAGATCTGCTCGTGCTCCTTCTGGTCGACGGCGACGATGCGGCCGTCGCGGTCGAAGACGATGCAGCGGGAGGAGGTGGTGCCCTGGTCGATCGCGGCGATGAAGGGGCCGGTGCTGCTGGTCATGTGGCTGCTCCTGGCAGGTCTATGAGTAGGCGGAATCAGGATGCGGTGCGGATCTTACGAGCGCGGGCCGATGCTGATCAGGCGAACGCGATGTTGTACAGACCGCCGGCGAGTGCGGCACCGACGAGCGGGCCGACGACCGGGATCCAGGAGTACCCCCAGTCCGAGCCGCCCTTGTTGGGCAGCGGGAGCAGGGCGTGGACGATGCGGGGACCGAGGTCGCGGACCGGGTTGATGGCGTAGCCGGTCGGACCGCCCAGCGAGAGGCCGATGCCGACGACCACGAACGAGGTGATCAGGACACCGATGACGCCGAGGCCCTTGCCGCCGTCCTGGAGACCCTGGGTCAGGATCGCGATGACCAGGACGAAGGTGCCGATGATCTCCGTCGCGAGGTTCTGGACCACGTTGCGGATCTCGGGGCCGGTCGAGAAGATGCCGAGCACCGGGCCGGCCTGGTTGTGCGGGTGCGGGTCCTCGGGGCCGAGGCGCGCGTCCTTGATGTTCTCCGGGTCCGCCAGGTGCGCGGCGAACTGGCCGTAGTAGGCGACCCACATCACGACCGCGCCGAGCATGGCGCCGAGGAGCTGGCCGGCGAAGTACACGGGGACGTCGCCCCACTCGCCGGTCTTGATGGCTATGCCGACCGTGACCGCCGGGTTCAGGTGCGCGCCGGAGAGCGGTGCGGAGACGTAGGCGGCGATCAGGACCGCGAAGCCCCAGCCGAAGGTGATCGCGAGCCAACCCGCGCCGCGGGCTTTGGAGCTCTTGAGCGTGAGGGCGGCGCAGACGCCACCGCCGAGCAGAGTGAGCAGGGCGGTACCGATGGTCTCGCCGATGAAGATGTCGGAGCTGGACACCCGCGACTCCTTTGTCTTACGTCCAGGGGTGGGCGGACACCGGGTACCTCCGGTGGTTCCGCGCACTCGGTGAGTGCTGCACCGGTCCTTGGCCTTGTCGCATCCTAACGCGTATTGCCGGTAGGTGTTCGACATTGCCGACCGATGAACGGCAGTTTTCCGCCTGTGTGAAGAACCCGTCAAGGCCTGGCCAGGTCAAAGAATCGGATCGTTACCACTAGGTACGATCGACCAAATCCAGCCACTTCATGATCAGTAAACGACGAAACCCACCCATATGCAGCCTGAAGCTGCACGGGGTGGGTCCTGGTTGGGGCGAACGAGTCAGGTCAAGCTCAGAACCGGCCCGCCCCCAGATCGCGTGAAACCGACCGTGCGCAGTCCCGCACGGAGGCCACCAGGGCCGCCCGGGGCTCCCCGGACTCCCCGCAGACCCGCTCCACGGCCCCCGCCACGGCGACCGCGCCGACCGGCATCCTGCGCCGGTCGTGGATGGGCGCCGCGACCGAGGCGATGCCCTCCCAGGTCTCCTCCACGTCCGAGGCCCAACCGCGCGCCCGCGTCAGCCCGAGGACCTCCTCGAAGCCGAGTGGATCCGTGACCGTACGCGGAGTGAACGCCTCCCGCTCCACTTCCAGGGCCTCCGTGTGCGCCACCGGGTCGTAGGCGGACAGCACCTTGCCCAGCGCCGTGGAGTGCAGCGGCTGCATGGCCCCCACCTCCAGCACCTGGCGGCTGTCGTCGGGCCGGAACACGTGGTGCATGATCAGCACCCCGCTCTTGTGCAGCACCCCCACGTACACGCTCTCGCCGCTCGCCCGGGCCAGGTCGTCCGTCCACACCAGCGCGCGGGCGCGCAGCTCGTGCACGTCCAGGTAGCTGTTGCCCAGGCGCAGCAGCTCGGCGCCCAACTGGTAGCGGCCCGAGGCCGGGTCCTGCTCGACGAAACCCTCCGCCTGCAGGGTGCGCAGAATGCCGTGCGCCGTGCCCTTGGCCAGGCCCAGGGCGGACGCCACGTCCGACAGTCCCAGCCGGCGCTCCCCGCCCGCCAGAAGTCGCAGCATCGCAGCGGCTCGTTCGAGCGACTGGATGTTCCGTGCCATCGCGCAGCCTCCTGCTGACGTAGTTCGACAATGCTGAACACTATCGGTCGATGCCGACCTTTTGCATGGGAAGGCCGTCACACCGTGAGCCCCGGCACCCCCACCCACCCGGAGCAACCCGTCGGACGTCCCGCGCAAAGGATGCAGTCCGCCAAGTGGGACGACCGCACCGGGGCAGGTCCGCCCGGTTACCCTGACCGAGTGCACCCCTGACGAAGCGGGGGTGCAAAGCCGACAGCCGTCGCATCCCAGGGAGCCCCGCCATGGCCTCGTTGCCGAACCCGCCCGCAGACACCACGACCCGGGTCGACGCCCTCCGAGAGGCCCTCGCTACCCGAGTGGTCGTCGCCGACGGAGCCATGGGAACGATGCTCCAGGCGCAGGACCCCTCGATGGAGGACTTCCAGCAGCTCGAAGGCTGCAACGAGGTCCTGAACATCACCCGGCCCGACATCGTGCGCACGGTCCACGAAGCGTACTTCTCGGTGGGCGTCGACTGCGTCGAAACGAACACCTTCGGTGCGAACTACGCGGCGCTGGCCGAGTACGACATCGCCGAACGCAACTTCGAGCTGTCCGAGGCGGGCGCCCGGATCGCCCGCGAGGTCGCCGACGAGTTCACCGCCTCCACCGGTCAGCAGCGCTGGGTGCTCGGCTCCATGGGCCCGGGAACCAAGCTGCCCACGCTCGGACACATCACGTACGACCAGATCCGCGACGCCTACCAGGAGAACGCCGAGGGCCTGCTCTCCGGCGGCTCCGACGCGCTGATCGTGGAGACCACGCAGGACCTGCTCCAGACCAAGTCCGCCATCATCGGCGCCCATCGCGCCATGGACCGACTGGGCCTCACCGTCCCCCTGATCTGCTCCGTGACCGTGGAGACCACCGGCACGATGCTGCTGGGCTCGGAGATCGGTGCGGCGCTGACCGCGCTGGAGCCGTTGGGCATCGACATGATCGGTCTGAACTGCGCGACGGGCCCGGCGGAGATGAGCGAGCACCTGCGCTACCTCGCCCGCAACTCCCGCGTCCCGATCTCCTGCATGCCCAACGCCGGCCTCCCGGTGCTGGGCAAGGACGGCGCGCACTACCCGCTCTCCGCCTCCGAGCTGGCCGACGCCGAAGAGACCTTCGTCCGCGAGTACGGGCTCTCGCTCGTCGGGGGCTGCTGCGGCACCACGCCCGAGCACCTGCGCCAGGTGGTGGAGCGGGTCCGCGGCATGGTCCCGACCGCACGGACCCCGCAGCCGGAGCCGGGTGCGGCGTCGCTGTACCAGACGGTGCCGTTCCGGCAGGACACCTCGTACATGGCGATCGGTGAGCGGACGAACGCGAACGGGTCGAAGAAGTTCCGCGAGGCGATGCTGGAAGCGCGTTGGGACGACTGTGTGGAGATGGCGCGGGACCAGATCCGCGAGGGCGCGCACATGCTCGACCTGTGCGTGGACTACGTGGGTCGTGACGGCGTCGCGGACATGCAGGAGCTGGCCGGCCGCTTCGCGACCGCCTCCACGCTCCCCATCGTCCTGGACTCCACCGAGGTCCCGGTCATCCAGGCGGGTCTGGAGAAGCTCGGCGGCCGTGCGGTCATCAACTCGGTCAACTACGAGGACGGCGACGGCCCCGAATCCCGCTTCGCGAAGGTGACCCGCCTCGCGCGGGAGCACGGTGCGGCGCTGATCGCGTTGACCATCGACGAGCAGGGCCAGGCCCGCACGGTCGAGCACAAGGTCGCGATCGCCGAGCGCCTCATCGAGGACCTCACCACCAACTGGGGGATCCGCGAGTCGGACATCCTCATCGACACCCTGACGTTCACGATCTGCACCGGTCAGGAGGAGTCCCGGGGCGACGGCATCGCCACGATCGAGTCGATCCGCGAGCTCAAGCGCCGCCACCCCGACGTCCAGACGACGCTGGGTCTGTCGAACATCTCGTTCGGCCTCAACCCGGCCGCCCGTGTGCTGCTGAACTCGGTCTTCCTCGACGAGTGCGTGAAGGCCGGCCTGGACTCGGCGATCGTCCACGCCTCGAAGATCCTGCCGATCGCCCGCTTCGACGAGGAGCAGGTCAACACCGCGCTCGACCTGATCTACGACCGCCGCGCCGAGGGTTACGACCCGCTGCAGAAGCTGATGGCCCTCTTCGAGGGCGTCAACACCAAGTCCCTGAAAGCCGGCCGCGCCGAGGAACTCCTGGCCCTGCCGCTGGACGAGCGCCTCCAGCGCCGCATCATCGACGGCGAGAAGAACGGCCTGGAGGCCGACCTCGACGAGGCGCTCCAGGAACGCCCCGCCCTGAACATCGTCAACGACACGCTCCTGGAGGGCATGAAGGTCGTCGGTGAGCTCTTCGGCTCGGGCCAGATGCAGCTGCCGTTCGTGCTCCAGTCGGCCGAGGTCATGAAGACCGCGGTGGCCTACCTGGAGCCGCACATGGAGAAGTCGGACGCGGAGGGCAAGGGCACGATCGTGCTGGCCACCGTCCGCGGCGACGTCCACGACATCGGCAAGAACCTCGTCGACATCATCCTGTCCAACAACGGCTACAACGTCGTCAACATCGGCATCAAGCAGCCGGTCTCCGCGATCCTGGAGGCCGCGCAGGAGCACAAGGCCGACGTCATCGGCATGTCGGGTCTGCTCGTGAAGTCGACCGTGATCATGAAGGAGAACCTGGAGGAGCTGAACCAGCGCAAGCTGGCCGCCGACTACCCGGTGATCCTCGGCGGCGCCGCGCTTACCCGCGCCTACGTCGAACAGGACCTCCACGAGATCTACGAGGGCGAAGTCCGCTACGCCCGCGACGCCTTCGAAGGCCTCCGACTCATGGACGCGCTCATCGCCGTCAAGCGCGGAGTCCCCGGCGCCACCCTGCCCGAGCTGAAGCAGCGCCGCGTCGCCAAGCGGGACACCCCCGTCCTCCAGGTGGAGGAGGCGGACGAGCCCGGAGGCCGGTCCGACGTGGCCGTCGACAACCCGGTGCCCGCCCCGCCGTTCTGGGGCACCCGCGTGGTCAAGGGCATCCCGCTCAAGGACTACGCGTCCTGGCTCGACGAGGGCGCCCTGTTCAAGGGTCAGTGGGGTCTGAAGCAGGCCCGAGCGGGCGGGGCGACGTACGAGGAGCTCGTGGAGGGCGAGGGCCGTCCGCGGCTGCGCGGGCTGCTGGAGAAGCTGCACACCGACAACCTCCTCGAGGCGGCCGTCGTCTACGGCTACTTCCCGTGCGTCTCCAAGGGCGAGGACCTGATCATCCTCGACGACGCCGGCAACGAGCGGACCCGCTTCACCTTCCCGCGCCAGCGCCGCGGACGCCGCCTGTGCCTGGCCGACTTCTTCCGCCCGGAGGACTCCGGCGAGACCGACGTCGTCGGCCTCCAGGTCGTCACCGTCGGCTCGAAGATCGGCGAGGCCACGGCCAAGCTGTTCGAGTCCGACTCCTACCGCGAGTACCTCGAACTGCACGGCCTGTCCGTGCAGCTCGCCGAGGCCCTCGCCGAGTACTGGCACGCCCGGGTCCGCGCCGAGCTCGGTTTCGGCGGTGAGGACCCGGCGAAGGTCGAGGACATGTTCGACCTGAAGTACCGCGGCGCCCGTTTCTCCCTCGGCTACGGCGCCTGCCCCGACCTGGAGGACCGCGCGAAGATCGCCGACCTCCTCCGGCCGGAGCGGATCGGCGTGCACCTCTCGGAGGAGTTCCAGCTCCACCCCGAGCAGTCCACCGACGCCATCGTCATCCACCACCCCGAAGCGAAGTATTTCAACGCACGCTGAGGCGGATCGGCGTACACTGGTCGGTCCCAAACAGGCCGGTCACCTGTTCCCCGAGGGGGTATCCCCGCGGGTCGAGGTGGCCGGCCTTGTCGTCCCCGGAGAAAGGCGTAACAGATGACCAGCACCGTTCCCGCTCCCGTCGCCCGCACGGCAGACGGGCACGCCCTGCAGGCGGTGCTGCTCGACATGGACGGCACCCTCGTGGACACCGAGGGCTTCTGGTGGGAGATCGAGGCGGAGATCTTCCACGAGCTGGGCCACCGGCTCGACGAGGCCTGGCGTGACGTGGTCGTCGGCGGCCCCATGAGCCGCAGCGCGACCTTCCTGATCGAGGCCACCGGAGCCGCCATCGGCCTGGCCGAGCTCAGCGTCCTGCTCAACGAACGCTTCGAGGCCCGCATCGCCGACCGCGTACCGCTGATGCCCGGTGCCGAGCGGCTGCTGAGCGAGCTGGCCCGACACAACGTGCCCACCGCCCTCGTCTCCGCCTCGCACCGCCGCGTCATCGACCAGGTCCTGCTCACCCTGGGCCGCGACCGCTTCACCATGACCGTCGCCGGGGACGAGGTCGTCCGTACGAAGCCCCACCCCGACCCGTACCTGCTCGCCGCGAGCACGCTGGGCGCGCACCCCTCCCGATGCGCCGTCATCGAGGACACCGCCACCGGCGTCGCCGCCGCGGAGGCCGCCGGCTGCCGCGTCGTGGCCATCCCCTCCGTCGGCAGCATCGACCCCGCACCGGGCCGCACCATCGTGGGCTCGCTGGAGGACGTGGACCTGGCCTTCCTGCGCTCCCTCATCGTCCCCATGAACTGAGCGCACACACCACCACACGCTCCGTACCGAACGAAACACCGCCGGGCCCCAGGTCCTGCGGAAGAATCTTCCGCCACAGGCAGCGGAGGCTGAAATTCCATCCTGTCCGGCGGAGTTGCCCAGGGTGACCTTGGTCACCCGTCACCGCCCCTACGGACCTGTCTCGGGCCCCCTGCGCCTACCGCTCTGTCCGGATTGATCAGCACCTGACCGAATCCGGACAGAGCGTCGCGTGAACAGCCGGTTCACTCCCGTCACGGTGCGATTACACCGCATGTCCGGCCGGTTCAAGCCATCCCGTCCCGGACCACTAGTGTCATTGCGGGCACTGCGCCGCACCTCAGCCGCCCCGGACACACACCCCTGTGCCGGGACCGCGTGGACCGATCGTCACTACACCGGCCCGATCGTTCCGCCCTGAACGGGCGACCGCCGCGAAGTGCCCTTCACACCGCTTTGAGCAAGTGCCGGTAACAGGGAGTACTTCCAGCATGAACCGCAAGACCATGGTGCTGACGGCCGCGGCCGGACTGCTCACCCCCACGCTGGCCGCCTGCGGCACCGCGACGGGCGGAGGAGCGGGATCCGGAGCGATCGTCGTCGGAACCACCGACCGGTTCGAGGCCGCCGAATACGCCCCCGCCCCGTTCGACCCGGCGTACGCCTACGACGCCGGCGCCTGGAACGTACTGCGCCAGACCGTCCAGACCCTGATGCACACCCCGCGCGCCGGCGGCCAGCCCGTCCCCGAAGCGGCCTCCGACTGCCGCTTCACCGACACCGGCAACGAGAGCTACCGCTGCACCCTGCGCCCCGGCCTCAAGTTCGCCTCCGGCGACCCCCTCACGGCCAAGGACGTCAAGTTCTCCATCGACCGCGTCCTCACCATCAAGGACGAGAACGGCCCCTCCTCGCTCCTGGCCAACATCGACTCCGTCGAGGCCAAGGCCGCCGACACCGTCGTCTTCCACCTGAAGACCCCGGACGCGACCTTCCCGTACAAGCTCTCCACCCCCGCCACGGGCATCGTCAGCGAGAAGAACTACGACGCCAAGAAGCTCCGCGAGGGCTTCGCCGTGGACGGCTCCGGCCCGTACACGATGAAGGCCGAAGTCAAGAACAACCAGCTCGTCCGCGCCGTCTTCAGCAAGAACCCGAACTACAAGGGCGACCTCAAGCTGCAGAACGACAAGGCCGAACTGCGCACCTACGCCGACTCGACGGCCATGGGCAGGGCACTCGCCGACGGCAAGATCCACATGATCTCCCGCACCCTGTCGCCCGCCCAGATCGGCGAGTTCTCCACCAAGCCCCCCAAGGGCGTCAGGCTCACCCCGCTGTCCGGGCTGGAGATCCGCTACATCGGCTTCAACACCGACGCCCCCGTCGTCAAGGACAAGGCCGTACGCCAGGCCCTCGCCGCCGCGGTCGACCGCAACGCCCTCATCGACAAGGTCTACGGCAAGTCCGCCCAGCCCCTCTACTCGCTGGTCCCCACCACGGTCACCGGCCACGTCAACTCCTTCTACAACAAGTACGGCGCCCCCAACACCGCCAAGGCCGCCGGCCTGCTGAAGGACGCCGGGATCAAGACCCCGGTCAAGCTCACCCTCAACTACACCAACGACCACTACGGCGACGGCACCGCGGCCGAGTTCGAGGCCCTCAAGGCCCAGCTGAACTCCACCCAGCTGTTCGACATCACCGTCCAGGGCAGCGACTGGGCCGACTTCCGCCCCGCGCAGAAGAAGGGCGACCACGCCGCCTACGGACTCGGCTGGTTCCCCGACTACCCCGACGCCGACAACTTCCTCGCCCCGTTCCTGGAGCAGGACAACTTCCTGGGCACCCCGTACGCCAACGCCGCCGTACGCACCCGCCTCCTTCCCGAATCCCGGCGCGCCGCCGACCGCAACGTCGCCGTCCCCGCGATCACGGAAATGCAGGACATCGTCGCCGAGGACGTACCCGTCCTGCCCCTGTGGCAGGGCAAGCAGTACGTCGCCGCACGCGACGGGATCACCGGAGTGGAGTGGTCCGTCAACGCCATCTCCGACCTCCAGCTGTGGGAACTCGGCCGCGGCGTAAGCGGCTGACGCACCGAACCACCGGCAGCGGGTGTCGCGGGCCGGCCCGACGAATCTGTACGACTGAGAAGGACGTGACCGTGAATCGACGTAACCAGTGGCTGGCGGCCCCGCTCGGCGCAGCCACCGCCGCCGCGCTGCTGAGCGGTTGCGGCTCGACCGATGGCTCCAACGCCGGCAGCGGCAAGGGCGTGGTCATGGGCATATCCGACAAGGTGAAGGCCACCGACCCGGCCTCGGGCTACGACCCGGGCTCCTGGGTGCTCTTCAACAACGTCTTCCAGTCGCTCCTCAGCTTCCCCAAGGGCGGCACCACCCCCGAGCCCGACGCCGCGGAGTCCTGCGGCTTCGAAGGCGCCGACAGCAAGACCTTCAAGTGCACCCTGCGCGGCGGCCTGAAGTTCAGCAACGGCCACAGCCTCACCTCGAAGGACGTCAAGTACTCCTTCGAGCGCACCCTGAAGATCGGCGACGCGAACGGCCCCGCCGTCATGCTCGCGTCCATCGGCTCCATCGACGCCCCCGACGACAAGACCGTCGTCTTCCACCTCAAGACCTCCGACGCGACCTTCCCCAGCAAGATCGCCTCGGGCGCCGGCTCCATCGTCGACCACGCCGAATACCCCGCCGACAAGCTCCGCACCGACGGCAAGGCCATCGGCTCCGGCGTCTACAAGCTCGACTCGATCAACGAAAAGAGCGCGAGCTTCTCCGTCAACGAGTCCTACACCGGCAAGGCCAAGGTGCGGAACTCCGGCGTCACCATGAAGTTCTACAACGACGACCAGGCCGGCCTGAAGAAGGTCCTCGAAAGCGGAGGCGTCGACTTCGCCTTCCGCGGCCTCGCCGCCAAGGACATCGCCGGCCTCTCCGCCAACACCGGCGACAAGAAGGTCGAGGTCGTCCAGGGCACCGGCGCCGAGGTCCAGCACCTCGTCTTCAACATGGCCGACCCGGTCGCCGGAAAGATCCACGTCCGCAAGGCCATCGCCTACCTCGTCGACCGCGAAGCGCTGGTCAAGGAGGTCTACCAGGGAACCGCGACCTCCCTCTACTCCATCGTCCCGGCCGGCATCCCCTCCCACACCACCCCCTTCTTCGACCGCTACGGCGGCAGCCCCCAGCCGGAGAAGGCCAAGGCCGTCCTGCGCGCCGCCAACGTCAAGGACAAGGTCAAGATCACCCTGTACTCGACGGCCAGCCGCTACGGCTCCTCCACCGACCAGGAACTCCAGCTCATCGCCAAGCAGCTGAACGACAGCGGCCTCTTCGAAGCCGACGTCAAGTCCGTCGAGTTCGAGCAGTACGAGAAGGACATCCAGGCCGGCAAGTACGGCGTCTACGTCAAGGGCTGGGTGCCCGACTACCCGGACGCCGACAACTTCACCCAGCCGTTCTTCGGCCCCGACAACGTCCTCGGCAACAACTACGACAACAAGGAGATCACCGGGACCATCATCCCCTCGACCTCCGCGAAGTCCGACCGCTCCACCGCCAACACGGACTACAACCGCCTCCAGGACATCGTCGCCGACGAACTCCCGATCCTCCCGCTCTGGCAGAGCAAGCAGTACGCCGTCACCCGCCCGGACGTGACCGGCCTGCAGTGGTCCCTCGACGCGTCGACCGTCTTCCGCTTCTGGGAGATCCGCAAGGGCTGATCCCCACCCCCGGAGCACGACGGGCCGGCAGCCGCACCACGCGGCTGCCGGCCCGTTCGCCGTACAGAAGCCCTACCGGAGAAGCCCTACCGGAGGAAGTCCCACCCGCCCTACTGGCCCGCGCCCGGACGCACCAGACCGCTCTCGTACGCGTAGACCGCGGCCTGCACCCGGTCCCGCAGCCCCAACTTCGTCAGCACGTGCCCCACATGCGTCTTCACCGTGGTCTCGCTCACGAACAGGTCCGCCGCGATCTCCGCGTTCGACAACCCCCGGGCCACCAGCTTCAGCACCTCGACCTCCCGCTCCGTCAACGAGCCCAGCGTGTCCGGCACGCTCTCCTCACCCGACGGCAGATGCCCCGCGTACTTGTCCAGCAGCCGCCGCGTGATGCTCGGCGCGAGCATCGCCTCGCCACCCGCCACCACCCGGATCGCCTGCACCAGCTCATTGGCCGGCGCGTCCTTCAGCAGGAACCCGCTCGCCCCCGCCCGCAACGCCTCCACCACGTACTCGTCCAGATCGAACGTGGTCAGCACCAACACCTTCGCCGGACCGTTCCGCTCCGGACCCGTGATCTGCCGGGTCGCCTCCACCCCGTCCATCCGCGGCATCCGGATGTCCATCAGCACCACGTCCGGCTGGAGCGCCCGCACCTGATCCAGCGCCTGCAGACCGTCCCCGGCCTCACCGACCACCGCCAGATCCTCCTCGGCCTCCAGGATCATCCGGAAGCCGGTGCGCAGCAGCGGCTGGTCATCGACCAGAAGGACGCGGATCGCCACGGGGTCTACCTCGTATTCGTACGGCGGACGGACGCCGCCCATTCTGCCCTGACCGACCGACGACCCAGCGGCCTACGACCTAGCGGGGAACGATCGTCAGAGGATAGGCCGGGGGAGTGCCCCCGAACTCCGGACACACCGCCTGATGATCACACCAGCCGCACAGCTTCGTCGGCCGCGGCCGCCAATCACCCGACTCCGTCGCCTCCCGGATCGCCTCCCACAACGCGTGCAGCTTGCGCTCCACCCGCTCCAGATCCTCCACGACCGGGTCGTACGTCAGCACCTCACCACTGCCCAGATACACCAACTGCAACCGCCGCGGCACGACCTGCTTCAGCCGCCACACCACCAGCGCGTAGAACTTCATCTGGAACAACGCACCCTCGGCATACTCCGGCCGCGGCGCCTTGCCCGTCTTGTAGTCGACGATCCGCACCTCACCCGTCGGCGCCACGTCCACCCGGTCGATGATCCCGCGCAGCCGCAACCCCGACGCCAGCTCCGTCTCCACGAAGAACTCCCGCTCCACCGGCTCCAGCCGCGTCGGGTCCTCCAACGTGAACCACCGCTCCACCAGCGCCTCGGCCTCCGTCAGCCACCGCGCCAGCCCCGCCCCCTCGTCCCCTGACGGAAACAGGTCCGCCAGCTCCGGCTTCGATTCCAGCAACCGCTCCCACTGCCCCGGAATCAACGCCTTCGCCACCGGAGCCGTACGCTCCGCCGCAGGATGATCGAAAAGCCGCTCCAGCACCGCGTGCACCAGCGTCCCGCGCGTCGCGGCCGCACTCGGCTTCTCCGGCAGCTTGTCGATCACCCGGAACCGGTACAACAGCGGACACCGCATGAAATCACTCGCCCGCGAAGGGGAGAGCGAAGAAGGCGCCACAGCGGCCGGCGCCACCGCGACATCCGCGGCGACACCCTCATCGGCGGCACCCGACACGGCACCCGAGCTCGTCGTCATGCACAAAACCCTACGACCCGCCACCGACAGCCCACGCCATACCATCGACGACGGACCCCCTCGCACTGCATGATCGGAACATCACAACCCGCTACACACCGGCCAAAGCGCCATTCGAGCCACACCTGAACCACACTGGAAACACCAGCACCGACCGAAGGACAGCCGTGGCAGACACCGACGAAACCGGCGAGCGCGCAGACCGGCGCTCAGGACCGGGCGGCGGAATCCTCATGGGCCGCCCCTTCGGCGTGCCCGTCTACGTCTCGTCCAGCTGGTTCCTCGTCGCCGCCCTCATCACCTGGGTCTTCGGCAACCAGCTCGACCGCGTCCTGCCCGAACTCGGACCGGTCCGCTACCTCGTCTCCCTCTTCTTCGCCGTCGCCTTCTACGCCTCCGTACTCGTCCACGAACTCGCCCACACCGTGGCCGCCCTCCGCTTCAAACTCCCCGTCCGCCGCATCCAGCTCCAGTTCTTCGGCGGAGTCTCCGAAATCGAGAAGGAATCCGAGACCCCCGGCCGCGAATTCGTCCTCGCCTTCGTCGGCCCCCTCCTCTCCCTCCTCCTCGCCGGCGCCTTCTACCTCGGCATGAAGGCCGTCGACCCCGCCACCGTCCCCGGCGTCCTCCTCGCCGGACTGATGATCTCCAACCTCCTCGTCGCCGCCTTCAACCTCCTCCCCGGCCTCCCCCTCGACGGCGGCCGCATGCTCCGCGCCGTCATCTGGGGCATCACCGGCAAACCCATGACCGGCACCATCGCCGCCGCCTGGATCGGCCGCGCCCTCGCCATCACCGTCCTCATCGGCCTCCCGCTGCTCACCCACACCGGGACCCTCGGCAACCGCACGGACGACACCGGCGGCATGAACACCGTCATGGACGCCCTCCTCGCCGCCATCCTCGCCGCCATCATCTGGACCGGAGCCGGCAACAGCCTCCGCATGGCCCGCCTGCGCGAACACCTCCCCGAACTGCGCGCCCGCACCCTCACCCGCCGCGCCGTCCCCGTCGAGAACACCACCCCCCTCTCCGAGGCCCTCCGCCGCGCCAACGAAGCGGGTGCCCGCGCCCTCGTCGTCGTCGACGGCCAAGGACACCCCACCGCCATCGTCCGCGAAACCGCCATCGCCTCCGTACCCGAACACCGCCGCCCGTGGGTCGCCGTCAGCACCCTCGCCCAGGACCTCACCGACGGCATGAAGGTTTCCGCGGACCTCACCGGCGAAGAACTCCTCGACCACCTCCGCGCCACCCCCGCCACCGAATACCTCGTCCTCGAACCCACCGGCCAGATCTACGGCGTCCTCTCCACCCTCGACGTCGAAAAGGCCTTCGTGAAAGCCATGGCACGGCCCCAGTCCTGAAGCCAATACACTGGTCACATGTCCGAACCGACCGGTGCCGCCCGCCGACGCGGGCCCTTCGAGGTCGGGGACCAGGTACAGCTGACCGACCCCAAGGGCCGCCACTACACGTTCACGCTCGAAGCAGGGAAGAACTTCCACACCCACAAGGGTTCCTTCCCGCACGACGAGCTGATCGGCGCACCCGAGGGCAGCGTTGTCCGCACCACCGGCAACGTCGCCTACCTCGCGCTGCGCCCCCTGCTCCCCGACTATGTCCTGTCCATGCCCCGCGGCGCCGCCGTGGTCTACCCCAAGGACGCCGGCCAGATCCTGGCCTTCGCCGACATCTTCCCCGGCGCCCGCGTCGTGGAAGCCGGCGTCGGCTCCGGCTCCCTGAGCAGCTTCCTGCTCCGCGCCATCGGCGACCAGGGCATGCTCCACAGCTACGAGCGCCGCGCGGACTTCGCCGAGATCGCCACCGCCAACGTCGAGCGCTACTTCGGCGGCCCCCACCCGGCATGGAAGCTCACCGTGGGCGACCTCCAGGACAACCTGGACGAGACCGACGTCGACCGCGTCATCCTCGACATGCTCGCCCCCTGGGAGTGCCTGGAAGCGGTCAAGAAGGCCCTCGTCCCCGGCGGCATCCTCTGCTGCTACGTGGCCACCACCACCCAGCTCTCCAAGACCGTCGAGTCCATCCGCGAGATCGGCTGCTTCGCCGAACCGCAGCCCTGGGAATCGATGATCCGCAACTGGCACGTGGAAGGCCTCGCCGTCCGCCCGGACCACCGCATGATCGGCCACACCGGCTTCCTCGTCACCGCCCGCCGCCTCGCCGACGGCGTCGAGCCCCCCATGCGCCGCCGCCGCCCCGCCAAGGGCGCCTACGGCGAGGACTACGAGGGACCCGGCAGCGACCGCTCCGCGTAACCACCCCGCACACCCAACACCAAGGCGCTGTGGCGCAGTTCCCCGCTCACCCCGGGAACTGCGCCACAGCGCCTTTTCGTTGTCGGGTCAAACGCCCCGCCGGAGCCGGACCCGACCGTTCCACCATCGTGTGAGGTATGGCACGATGCTGGCTCCCCGTCACCCCTCGCACAGGAGACACCCAGCGTGCTGCACAGCCCCGCCGAGCCGGCACTGGGACACACCCGCACCAAACCCGTCCACTGGATCGCCACCGCATCCGCCATGGCCGCCGTCATAGCCGGCGCGGGACTTCTCCAACCGGCCGCCGCCGGAACCGCCCCACAGGCCGCCGAAGGCCCCCGCGCCACCGCCCCCGACCCGGCGGGGGTCACCTACCCCCTCGACTGCAAGGGCGCCCCCCAGACCGTCACCGCCACCGCACAGGGCGACCTCGACGGCGACGGCCGCCCCGAAACCGTCGCCGCCGTCCGCTGCGACGCGGGATCCGGCACCCCGCCCCACGCCATCTACGTACTCGTCCAGGACCGCACCGCGGGAGCCCGCCCCCGCGTCGTCGCCACCCTGCTCGAAGCCGGCCTGCGCAAGACCGCCACCGACCTCACCGTGCGCGACGGAGTCGTCACCGCGAGCCTCGTCGGCTACTCCTCACCCGACGTCCCCCGCTACAGCCCCGACCTCAAACAGCGCGCCAAGTGGCGCTGGAGCGACGGAAAATTCCGCCAGGAGCTGACGGACTCGGCCGCCAGGAGTGTTTGAACCCTCACTCCGCGTCCGGACCGAACACCTCCACCCGGTCCGAAACACGCCTCACGTGGATGCAGTCACCCGGACATTCCTTCGCCGAATCGACCACGTCCTGCAACAGCACCAGCGGAACCGGAGTCGTCGCCCCCGCCTCCTGCAGCAGCTCGTCGTCAGCACCCTTCACGTACGCCAGACCATCGATGTCCAGCTCGAACACCTCCGGCGCGTACTGCACGCAGATGCCGTCCCCGGTGCACAGGTCCTGGTCGATCCAGACCTCGAGCGGCTCGCCCGACCCGCCCGCGACGCCCGCCGGAGCCTCCTGCTGCACGCTCATATCTCCTGCCGTTCCCTGCCCTGAGTGATCCATCCCGGTCGCAACTCGCGGCAAGTCGCGCGAGCCCTGACGGGTGTTGAACGGTTCGACCTTACAACCGGCCGCTTTCAGATGTTGATGGGTGGGTATTTCCTTGGCGTGAGGGAGTACGCAAGGGTGAAGATCGGACACGCCTCTACCGTCTTTGTGATCTAGGGGTTTCAATCACCACCAGCCCAGGTAGGGTCAGGAAGCGTCCAGCTCCCCTTGGAGGAGGTGAGGACCGTGGCAGCCCACGACGACGACATCAACCGCGGCATCCGGCCCGGGCGAGGGTCTGAGGACCCCGCCGGCCAGGTTGCCTATCTCGAGCAGGAAATCGCCGTCCTGCGCCGCAAGCTCGCCGACTCTCCGCGACACACGAGGATTCTCGAAGAGCGGATCGTCGAGCTTCAGACAAATCTGGCCGGCGTCTCCGCACAGAACGAACGACTCGCGAATACCCTCCGTGAGGCCCGCGACCAGATCGTGGCCCTCAAGGAGGAAGTCGACCGGCTCGCACAGCCGCCGGCCGGCTTCGGCGTCTTCCTGCAAGCCAACGAGGACGGCACCGTCGACATCTTCACCGGAGGCCGAAAGCTCCGCGTGAACGTCAGCCCCAGCGTCGACCCGGAAGACCTCCGGCGCGGCCAGGAAGTCATGCTCAACGAAGCGCTCAACGTGGTCGAGGCCATGGAATTCGAGCGAGCCGGGGACATCGTCACCCTCAAGGAAATCCTCGAGGACGGCGAGCGCGCCCTGGTGGTCGGGCACACCGACGAGGAAAGGGTGGTGAGGCTCGCCGAGCCGCTCCTGGACATCACCATCCGCCCCGGCGACGCCCTCCTGCTCGAACCCCGCTCCGGCTACGTCTACGAAGTGGTCCCCAAGAGCGAGGTCGAAGACCTCGTCCTCGAAGAGGTCCCCGACATCGACTACGACAAGATCGGCGGCCTGGGCGACCAGATCGAGCTGATCCGCGACGCGGTCGAGCTCCCGTACCTCTACCCCGACCTCTTCAAGGAACACGAACTGCGGCCCCCGAAGGGCATCCTGCTCTACGGCCCGCCCGGCTGCGGCAAGACGCTCATCGCCAAGGCCGTCGCCAACTCCCTTGCCAAGAAGGTCGCCGAAGTGACCGGACAGGCAGCAGGAAAGTCCTACTTCCTGAACATCAAGGGACCCGAACTCCTCAACAAGTACGTCGGCGAGACCGAGCGCCACATCCGCCTCGTCTTCCAACGTGCCCGCGAGAAGGCCAGCGAGGGCACCCCCGTCATCGTCTTCTTCGACGAGATGGAATCCCTCTTCCGCACCCGCGGATCCGGCGTCAGCTCGGACGTGGAGAACACCATCGTCCCCCAGCTGCTCGCCGAGATCGACGGCGTGGAAGGCCTGGAGAACGTCATCGTCATCGGCGCCTCCAACCGCGAAGACATGATCGACCCGGCCATCCTGCGCCCCGGACGCCTCGACGTGAAGATCAAGATCGAGCGCCCGGACGCGGAAGCCGCCAAGGACATCTTCGCCAAGTACCTCAAGGCCTCCCTGCCCCTGCACACGGACGACCTGTCCGAACACCAGGACAGCCCGGCCGGCACCGTCCACAGCATGATCCAGACCGTCGTCGAGCAGATGTACGCCGAAAGCGAGGAAAACCGCTTCCTCGAGGTCACGTACGCCAACGGCGACAAGGAAGTCCTCTACTTCAAGGACTTCAACTCCGGCGCCATGATCCAGAACATCGTGGACCGGGCCAAGAAGATGGCCATCAAGGCCTTCCTCGAACACAACCAGAAGGGCCTCCGCGTCTCCCACCTCCTCCAGGCATGCGTGGACGAGTTCAAGGAGAACGAGGACCTGCCCAACACCACCAACCCGGACGACTGGGCCCGAATCTCCGGAAAGAAGGGCGAGCGGATCGTATTCATCCGCACCCTCGTCACCGGAAAGCAAGGCGCGGACACCGGACGCTCCATCGACACGGTGGCAAACACCGGTCAGTACCTCTGACCGAGCGGAGCGGCTGCGGATGCCCTCCCCGGGCATCCGCAGCCGACTGCTTTACCGGCCGATTTTCAGCCGGTGACGAGGCCAATTCAATGACGGAAATGATCTCCCCACGAACCCGAAGTGGTTCTACGCTCTTCCTTACCGCCGCCGGACGCGCAGTGCGGGGACGGGCACCGCACAGGAACAGGCACAGGCACGCGCACCGGAGCACCAGCGGTACTTAGCGCCGCTCCCGACGAGGAGCGCCGCCGGGCAAGGAGGGCCGCATGACCGTACGGCGAGTAATGGGGATCGAGACGGAGTACGGGATCTCCGTCCCGGGCCACCCGAACGCCAATGCCATGCTCACCTCGTCCCAGATCGTCAACGCCTACGCGGCGGCGATGCACCGGGCGCGCCGCGCCCGCTGGGACTTCGAGGAGGAGAATCCGCTGCGGGACGCCCGGGGCTTCGACCTCGCCCGCGAGGCCGCGGACAACAGCCAGCTCACCGACGAGGACATCGGCCTCGCCAACGTCATCCTCACCAACGGCGCACGGCTCTACGTCGACCACGCCCACCCCGAATACAGCTCCCCGGAGATCACCAACCCGCTCGACGCCGTCCTCTGGGACAAGGCCGGCGAGCGGATCATGGCCGAGGCCGCCGTACGGGCAGCCCAGCTGCCCGGCGCCCAGCCGATCCACCTCTACAAGAACAACACCGACAACAAGGGCGCCTCCTACGGCACGCACGAGAACTACCTGATGAAGCGGGAAACCCCCTTCTCGGAGATCGTGCGCCACCTGACCCCCTTCTTCGTCTCCCGCCAGGTCGTCACCGGCGCCGGCCGCGTCGGCATCGGCCAGGACGGCCGCGAGCACGGCTTCCAGATCAGCCAGCGAGCGGACTACTTCGAGGTCGAGGTCGGCCTGGAGACCACCCTCAAGCGGCCCATCATCAACACCCGCGACGAGCCGCACTCCGACGCCGAGAAGTACCGCCGGCTCCACGTGATCATCGGAGACGCCAACCTCTCCGAGATCTCCACCTACCTCAAGCTGGGCACGACTTCGCTGGTCCTCGGGATGATCGAGGACGGGTTCATCAGCGTCGACCTCGCCGTCGACCAGCCCGTACGCACCCTCCACCAGGTCTCCCACGACCCGGACCTCCAGCACCTGATCACGCTGCGCAGCGGGCGCACACTCACCGCGGTGCAACTCCAGATGGAGTACTTCGAGCTGGCCAGGAAGTACGTGGACGAGCGCTACGGGACGGACGCGGACGAGCAGACCAAGGACGTCCTGGCGAGGTGGGAGGACGTCCTGGGCCGGCTGGAGACCGACCCGATGAGCCTGTCGGGGGAGCTGGACTGGATCGCCAAGCGGGAGATCCTGGAGGGCTACCGGCGCCGCGACGGCCTGGAGTGGGACGCGGCCCGACTGCACCTGGTGGACCTCCAGTACTCGGACGTACGGCCGGAGAAGGGCCTGTACAACCGCCTGGTGGCCCGCGGCAAGATGAAGCGACTGGTGGACGAGCCGGCGGTGGAGCGGGCCCAGAGCAAGCCCCCGGAGGACACCCGGGCCTACTTCCGCGGCCGCTGCCTGGAGCAGTACGCGGACGACGTGGCCGCGGCCTCCTGGGACTCGGTGATCTTCGACCTCCCGGGCCGGGATTCCCTGCAGCGGGTCCCGACCCTGGAACCCCTGCGGGGGACCCGGAACCACGTCAAGGAGCTCCTGGACCGCTGTCGTACGGCGGAGGACCTGGTGCGGGTGCTTTCCGGTCAGTGAAGTGCTGCCTTCGAGGCGCCTTCGAGGTGCCTTCGAGGCCTGAAAGGGCCCCGGTCCGGGAATCATGAAATCAGCCGGACGTTATGAAAGTGCGGGGACGAATGTCGGACCCAACTTGTAGGGTCCGACGTAGGGTCTGATCTTGAGAGATCCCGAATCCCGGGGTCTCTCGACATGAGCGTGCGAACCGAGCGGGGTGAGGTAGACATGGCGACCAAGGACACCGGCGGCGGACAGCAGAAGGCGCAGCGCTCGACCGAGGAGGTCGAGGAGGCTGCGGTCGAGGAATCGACGGACCTCAAGGAGAGGCAGGAGAAGCTCTCCGACGACGTCGACTCCGTTCTTGACGAGATTGACGATGTCCTCGAGGAGAATGCTGAGGACTTCGTGCGGTCCTTCGTTCAGAAGGGTGGCCAGTAAGGCCATTTGACCTTCGAATCGAAGGTGGGGGGCAGGGTAAGTGTCAGAGGTTACCAAGCGGTGTTCGCGATGTAAGCAGGACAAACCGCGGGGGGAGTTCGCGAGCAACCGCTCGGCGGCCGACGGCTTACAGGCCTACTGCCGTGAGTGTTGGGCGGAGTACTACAAAGCCCGGCAGGAGGCAAAAGGGCGGACGGTACGGGTCAAGGTGGACGTGCCGTCCGGCCACAAACGGTGTCCGCAGTGCGAAGAGATCAAGCCGCACTCGGAATGGGAGCCCAACAAAACCACCTCGGACGGATGGTCTAGCTACTGCCGTTCGTGTCGGGCGAAGCGCAACAGGGCGAGTTACTTCATGCGGAAGTACGGCATTACCGAGGCCGAGCGCGACGAGATGATCGCAGCTCAGGGTGGCGTGTGCGTGATCTGCCGGGACGCTCCTGCCGAGCACGTGGATCACGATCATCAGACGGGTAAGGTCCGAGGCGTACTGTGCTTCAGCTGCAACGCAGCCCTGGGGCAGTTCAAGGATCGGCCGGACGTCATAAGGCGTGCAGCCGCTTACGTGGAAGGAAACCTGTGGAACCCAACACTCGTAGCACAGGGCGTCTACCGGCAGCCTTCCTGACGCCGGGGTCGTCGTCCTTCATGGACTTCCTGGGCGCGCACGCGCCCGAGATGCTGCCGGGGAACCGGAAGCTGCCCGAGGGGATCGTCGAGGCGCCGCACGGGACGACCATCGTCGCGGCCACCTTCCCCGGAGGGGTCGTGCTCGCCGGTGACCGGCGGGCGACCATGGGGAACATGATCGCGCAGCGGGACATCGAGAAGGTGTTCCCGGCCGACGAGTACTCCGCGGTCGGCATCGCCGGTACGGCCGGCCTGGCCGTGGAGATGGTGAAGCTGTTCCAGCTGGAGCTGGAGCACTTCGAGAAGGTGGAGGGGGCGACCCTCAGCCTGGAGGGCAAGGCGAACCGGCTGTCGACCATGATCCGGAGCAATCTGGGGATGGCCATGCAGGGCCTGGCGGTCGTGCCGCTCTTCGCCGGGTACGACGAAGGCAAGGAGAAGGGCCGGATCTTCTCCTACGACGTGACCGGCGGCCGCTCCGAGGAGCACGGTTACGCGGCCACCGGATCGGGCTCGATCTTCGCCCGCGGTTCGATGAAGAAGCTCTACCGTCCCGATCTGACGGAGGAGCAGGCCACCACGCTGGTCGTGCAGGCGCTGTACGACGCCGCCGACGACGACTCGGCGACCGGTGGGCCGGACCTGTACCGCCACATCTACCCCATCGTCACCGTCATCACCGACGAGGGCTTCCGCAGGCTGGACGAGGACGAGTCGCAGGCGCTCGCCCGCAAGGTGACGGACCGACGGCTCCAGGAGCCCGACGGTCCGCGCGCCGCCCTGCTCTGACCAGTCCTCTCGTCGCCCAGAAGAAAGGGACGGAAAGCCGGTGTCGACTCCGTTCTATGTGTCACCCCAGCAGGCCATGGCCGACCGGGCGGAATACGCCCGGAAGGGCATCGCCCGCGGCCGCAGCCTTGTTGTGATCCAGTACGCCGACGGCATCGTGTTCGTCGGCGAGAACCCGTCCCGTGCGCTGCACAAGTTCAGCGAGATCTACGACCGGATCGGCTTCGCGGCCGCCGGCAAGTACAACGAGTACGAGAACCTGCGGATCGGCGGTGTGCGGTACGCGGATCTGCGGGGATACACCTACGACCGTGACGATGTGACGGCCCGTGGGCTGGCGAACGTGTACGCGCAGACGCTCGGCACGATCTTCTCCTCGGCGGGTGAGAAGCCCTATGAGGTGGAGTTGGTCGTCGCCGAGGTCGGGGCGACGGCGGCCGGGGACCAGATCTACCGGCTTCCGCACGACGGGTCGATCGTCGACGAGCACGGTTCCGTCGCCGTCGGTGGCAATGCCGAGCAGATCAGCACGTACCTGGATCAGCGTCACCAGGACGGGATGACCCTGTCCGAGGCGCTGAAGCTGGCGGTGCAGGCGCTGTCCAGCCAGGCCAACGGTGCGGACAAGACGATTCCGGCGGAGCGGCTGGAGGTCGCGGTGCTGGACCGTACGCGGTCGCAGCAGCGGAAGTTCAAGCGGATCCGTGGCCGGCAGCTGGCGCGGTTGCTGGAGGCGGAGGTTCCGGCGGCGGCCCAGGCGGATGCCGTGTCGAACGACGAGGCGCCGGAGGACGACGCCGAGTAGGGGATCGTTCAGTGCGTGGCCCCGGTTCGCCGTTTCGGCGGGCCGGGGCTTTCGTGTGTTCAGGGGGTGGGGGCGGGTCCCGAGGAGTCGCGTACGACGAGGTTCACGGGGAGGTCGGGGGCGGTCCAGGGGGTGCCTTCGAGGACGGCGAGGAGGGCGGTCATGCCCTGTTCGCCGATGCGTTCGGCGGGGAGGTGGACGGTGGTGAGTTCGGGTTCGACGGCGGTGGCGAGGGCGAGGTCGTCGAAGCCGGTGACGGAGAGGTCTTCGGGGACGCGCAGGCCGAGGCGGCGGGCGGCTTTGCAGGCGCCGGCGGCGAGGATGTCGTCGTCGCAGATGACGGCGGTGGGGCGGGGGCCGGGGGCGGCGAGGGCGGCTTCCATCGTGGTGCGGGCGGCGTCGACGCTGAGGGGGGCGCGGACGGTGCGCAGTTCGGTGTGGGGGCCGAGGTGGGTGGTGAGGGCTTCGGCGCGGACCCGGAAGGTCCAGGTGTCGATGGCGGAGGCGAGGTGGAGGAAGCGGCGGTGGCCGTGGGTGAGGAGGTGTTCGGTGACCTGGCGCATGCCGTCGGCCATGGCGAGGTTGACGTGGGCGGAGCCGCCGGCGGCGGGGTCGCTGTCGAGCATGACGAGAGGGAGGGTGGCTCCGCCGATGGCTTCGAGGGTGTCGGCGGCCATGGAGGAGGCGATGACTCCGTCGAGGGCGGCGCGGGCGGAGGCGAAGGGGTCGCGGGCGGGGCCGGTGCCGTCGGGGGAGGGGTAGAGGACGACGCCGAAGCCGTGTTCGGCGGCGATGCGGGCGGCGCCGGTGTAGACGCGGGCGAAGAATTCGTTGGTGAGGGCGGGGACGACGAGGAGGGCGGTGCGGGTGGTGCCGAGGCGGAGGTTGCGGGCGGCGAGGTTGGGGCGGTAGCCGAGGGTGGTGGCGGTTTCGCGGACGAGGTCGGCGGTGCGTTCGGAGACGCGGCCGCGCCATTTGTCGCCGAGGACGAGGGAGACGGTGGCCTGGGAGACCCCGGCGGCGGTGGCGACGTCCCGGCTGGTGGGTCTCGTCACAGGGGGCTCCCGAAGTGCGTGGTCAGAACGGATCCGGTGTTCCGGTGGGTGGACCGGTGGACTGGGGCCATGGTACGTATGACCCGTCACGTTATACGTATTACCCCGGCGTGGGTCCGGGCAGAAGGGGGCGGTCATGGCCGCGGGATACGCGGAGCTGCTCAGGACCCGGCATGCCGCGAGGCTGCTGGTGGGCACGTTGGTGGGGCGACTGCCGAACGCGACGGCGCCGATCGCGATCGTGCTGTTCACGCGGGCCGAGGGCGGCAGCTACAGCCTGGCGGGCGCGCTGGCGGCCGTGTACGGCGTGGCGAACGCGGTGGGTCAGCCGTTGCTGGGGCGGGCGGTGGACCTGTACGGGCAGCCGCGGGTGCAGCTGCCGGCGGCGGTGGTGTCGGCGTTGGGGATGGTGTGGCTCGCGGTGGCGGGTACGGGGTCGGCGGTGGCGGCGTACGCGGCCGTGGTGATCGCGGGTCTGTTCACGCCGCCGCTGGAGGGTGGGCTGCGGGCGCTGTGGCCGGGTGTGCTGGGCGGCCGTGAGGAGCGGGTGCACCAGGCGTACGCGATGGACGCGGTGGCCCAGGAGGTCATGTTCACGGTCGGTCCGCTGCTGGTGACGCTGTTCGTGGCGCTGTGGTCTCCGGCGGGGGCGCTGCTGGCGCTGAACGCGATCGGGGTGCTGGGTGCGCTGTCGGTGGTGGTTTCGGAGCCGTCGAGGGCGTGGCGGTCGGAGCCGCGTGAGGCGCACTGGTTGGGGGCGCTGCGTTCGCGGGGGCTGCTGGCGTTGCTGGGCGCGTTCTTCTTCGTGGGTTCGGCGCTGGGGTCGATCACGGTGGCGGGGGTGGCGTACGCGGACGGTCACGGTGGGCAGGTGGTGTACGGCTGGCTGATGGCGGCGCTGGGTCTGGGTGCGTTGGTGGGTGGTGTGGCGTACGGGGCTCGGCAGTGGGCGGGTGCGCCGGAGCGGCGGCTGCGGTTGCTGGTGGCGTTGTTGGCGGTGTGTTATCTGCCGTTGATGTCGGTTCCGGGTGCGGTGGCGATGACGGCTTTGACGGCGCTGGCGGGGGTGTTCCTTGCTCCGGCGATCGCGTGTGCGTTCATCGTGGTGGACCGGCATGCTCCGGTGGGGACGGTCACGGAGGCGTTCTCGTGGCTGGTGACGTTCTTCGGGGTCGGGGCGGCGATCGGTACGGCGGTCGCGGGTCCGGCGGTGGAACTGGGTGGTACGGCGGCGGGCTTCGGTGTGGCGAGTGCGGGTGGGGCCGCGGCGTTGGTGGTCCTGATGGCCACTCAGCGGGTGCTTGCGGCGCGGGGGCGCAGTCGTGAGGTGGCGGGTTCGGCGGGTGCGGCGGGCGCGGTGGAGGTGTCCGCGGAGCAGGGCTGAGGTTTCGCGGGTTTCGTCGGGGGCGGGTCGGGTATGCACAGGCGTCGTGTCGTGCTTTTCCGGCCGGCCCCCGGGTGTTTTGCGGCGGGTCGTCGGCGGTTTCGGGGAAACTGATCGAACCGCGCCGGCGAACCCGGTTTCAGAAGGGGGCAGAAGGCGTAATGTTCAGTCATGGACCGCCGCATTTTCGGGCTGGAGAACGAGTACGGCGTCACGTGCACGTTCAGGGGACAGCGCCGACTGTCTCCTGACGAAGTGGCGCGCTACCTCTTCCGCCGTGTTGTGTCATGGGGCCGCAGCAGCAATGTCTTCCTGCGGAACGGTGCCCGCCTGTACTTGGACGTGGGTTCGCATCCGGAATACGCAACACCCGAATGCGACAACGTGACCGAGCTGGTCACGCACGACAAGGCCGGCGAGCGCATTCTCGAAGGACTGCTCGTCGATGCAGAGCGTCGCCTGCACGAGGAGGGAATCGCGGGCGACGTCTATCTGTTCAAGAACAACACCGACTCGGCGGGCAACTCGTACGGCTGCCACGAGAACTACCTGGTGGCGCGGCACGGGGAATTCTCGCGCCTGGCGGACATCCTCATTCCGTTCCTCGTCACGCGGCAGTTGATCTGCGGTGCGGGCAAGGTGCTGCAGACTCCGCGGGGTGCGGTGTACTGCGTGAGTCAGCGGGCCGAGCACATCTGGGAGGGTGTCAGTTCGGCGACGACGAGGTCCCGGCCGATCATCAACACGAGGGACGAGCCGCACGCGGATGCGGAGCGTTACCGTCGGCTGCACGTGATCGTCGGGGACTCGAACATGTCCGAGACGACGATGCTGCTGAAGGTCGGGGCGACCGATCTGGTGCTGCGCATGATCGAGGCGGGCACGGTGATGCGTGACCTGACGCTGGAGAACCCGATCCGGGCGATCCGTGAGGTCAGTCACGACATCACGGGTCAGCGCAAGGTGCGTCTGGCGAGTGGTCGGGAGGCCTCGGCGCTGGAGATCCAGCGGGAGTACTACGACAAGGCGGTGGACTTCGCCGAGCGCCGGGGGATCCGTACCGGCACGGTGGAGCAGGTGCTGGAGCTGTGGGGTCGGACCCTCGACGCGATCGAGGCGGAGGACCTGGACCGGATCGGGACCGAGATCGACTGGGTGATGAAGTACCAGTTGATCGAGCGGTACCGGGCCAAGCACAACATGACCATGTCGAATCCGCGGGTGGCTCAGATAGACCTCGCGTATCACGACATCCACCGGCGGCGCGGGCTGTACTACCTGCTGGAGCGCAAGGGGCAGGCGGCGCGGATCTGCAACGACCTGAAGATCTTCGAGGGCAAGTCGGTGCCCCCGCAGACGACGCGTGCGCGGCTGCGCGGTGATTTCATCCGTCGGGCGCAGGAGCAGCGGCGGGACTTCACGGTGGACTGGGTGCATCTGAAGCTGAATGACCAGGCGCAGCGGACGGTGCTGTGCAAGGACCCGTTCCGGTCGGTGGACGACCGGGTGGAGAAGTTGATCGCCGGGATGTAGATCTCACCGGTGTGTGGTCAGGGCCCCGTAGCTGTCTCGTACGGGGCCCTGTTCACGGCTTAGAGTGGCGGCGACCGTTTGCCGTCTGAGATCTGAGGAACACGTGCGCCGACTTGCCGGCCTGCTTGTCGTACCCCTTCTGCTGCTGTCGACAGCGGCGTGTGGTGACAGCGGCTCCGACTCCGCCCAGATGAAGAACGGGGCGCCCGCGATCACGAAGGGTGCCGAGTTCGGGCAGAAGCCCACCCTGTCGACGGGTAAGGGGACGCCGCCGAAGGAGCTGAAGGTGGTGACCGTCAGCGAGGGCAAGGGCCCGGCGCTGAAGAAGGGCGACATCGCCCAGGTCAATTACCTCGGCCAGGTGTGGGACGGCAAGGAGCCGTTCGACCAGAGCTTCGACCGGGGTCAGACGTTCGATCTGACCGTCGGTGCGGGTGCCGTCATCAAGGGTTGGGACCAGGGTCTCGAGGGTCAGAAGGTCGGCAGCCGTGTCGAGCTGGTGATCCCGCCGGACCTGGGTTACGGGGCCCAGGGTTCGGGCGAGAAGATCAAGCCGAACGCGACGCTGGTCTTCGTGGTGGACATCGTCAAGGGTGCTTCCGTTCCGGTTTCGGCGACGGGCAAGGAGGTCCCGCAGGACGACAAGGCGCTGCCGAAGGTCGGTACGAACACGGACGGCAAGGAAGTCGCCGTGACCGTTCCGAAGGACACGGAGCCGCCGGCGAAGCTGGTGTCGAACTACGTCCTCGAGGGTGATGGCGCGGCAGTGAAGGACACCGACAGCGTGGTGGTCAAGTTCCACGGCAAGACGTGGAAGGACGACAAGACGTTCGAGAGCACGTACGCGTCGGACACGACGGTGACGTGGCCGATGTCGCAGCTGTCGGTCAAGGGCCTGAAGGACGGCATCACCGGCAAGAAGGTCGGCAGCCGGATCCTCCTGGTGATTCCGCCGGACATGGCGTTCGGGGACAAGGAGAAGGGATCCATTCCGGCTAACTCGACGCTGGTCTTCAGTCTCGACATCCTCGCGGTGATGTAAGACTGTCCCGGTTGACCGGTTCGTAAGTTTGAGGAGCAGTTCCGTGAGCGACAAGCTCGAGAAGCCCGAGATCGATTTCCCCGAGGGTCCGGTTCCGACCGACCTGGTGATCGAGGACATCTGGGTGGGCGAGGGTGCCGAGGCCAAGGTCGGCGCCTTCGTCAAGGTCCACTACGTGGGCGTGGCCTTCTCCACCGGTGAGGAGTTCGACGCTTCGTGGAACCGCGGCAGCGCGCTGCAGTTCCAGCTGGGTGTCGGTCAGGTCATCAAGGGCTGGGACCAGGGTGTCCAGGGCATGAAGGTCGGCGGTCGTCGCAAGCTGACGATCCCGGCGCACCTGGCCTACGGTGACCGCGGCGCGGGCGGTGCGATCGCCCCGGGCGAGACGCTGATCTTCGTCTGTGACCTGATGGACGCCTGATAGGGCGACTGTTTGATCGGCTTTGGGGCCCCTGCCTGTCGGTGGGGGCCCCTCGCTTTTGTCCGGGCGCGCCGGGGCGGTACGGTCGACGGTCACGGCTGTGTCCGCGAGTGGGCGCGTACGAGGGAAGCGGGGATGGGCGTCGATGGCGATTGCCAAGGCCGAGCGGCTGATGAATCTGGCGCTGTGTCTGCTGGGGACGCGTCGGCCGCTGAGCAAGCGGGAGTTGCGGGGTTCGATCGAGGCGTACCTCGAGGCCGGCAACGACGAGTCCTTCAACCGCATGTTCGAGCGGGACAAGGACGATCTGCGTGAACTCGGCCTGGTGATCGAGACGGTGGAGAACCTGGAGGGCGAGATCGGGTATCTCGCGCGCCGGGACAGCAATCGGCTGCCTCCCGTCTCGCTGGACGCCGAGGAGGCCGCGGCCCTGGGGCTGGCGGCGAAGGTGTGGCAGCAGGCTCGGTTGGCGGGGGCGGCGAGCGGAGCCCTGCAGAAGCTGCGTGCGGGCGGGATGCCGGAGGCGGGGGATCCGTACGAGGGCCAGCACAGTGCCATCGAGCCGCGGATCCCGGTGCACGAGGCGGCTTTCGAACCGTTGATGCTGGCGTGCCGGGACCGGCGGCCGGTGGTGTTCGACTACCGCAAGTCGACGGCGGCGCGGCCGGAGACCCGGCAGGTGGAGCCGTGGGCGCTGGAGTGCTGGCGGGGTCACTGGTACCTGGCCGGGTACGACCGGGACCGCGGTGCGGAGCGGGTGTTCCGGTTGTCGCGGATCACGGGGAAGGTCCGTTCGCGGGCGGGGAAGTACGTCGCGGAGGTGCCCGACGTGGTGACCGTGCGGGAGACCGTGGCGAGCTGGGCGGGGGAGAGCGCGGACCGTTCGGCGCTGATCCGGTTGCGGGCCGGGGCGGGGTATCCGCTGCGGGCCAAGGCGACGGCCGTGCGGGAGGGCGGGGACGGCTGGGACGAGCTGGAGATCCCGTACGGGCACGGGCTGGACGCCTGGCTGGTGGAGTTCGGGCCGGACGTCGTCGTGGTCGGACCCGCCGATCTGAGGGCGGACGTGGTGGACCGGTTGAGGGCCGTGGCCAAGGCCTGAGCCGACGTGGCCGGCCGGGGCGCAGGTCTCCCGCCGCCGGTCCCTCGCGCAGGGGGCCCACCGCCGGGGCCCCGCCGCCGGGGTGGAACGGCCGGGCCGGTCGGCCCGTGCCCCTACGCATTGCAAGCGCACCATTCGAAGAGCACGCCCTGAGGGGGAGACGTACCAGCATGGCTGCCAACGCCATCGACCAGACCCGCCGGATGCTGTCCCTGGTCACGTATCTGCGGGAGCGCCCGGGCGCGCACGTCGCCGACGTCGCGCGGGCCTTCGGGATCACCGAGGACGAGCTGATCTCGGACCTCGACGTGCTGCCCATGTGCGGGACCAGTTTCCGGGGCGGTGACCTGCTCGACATCGACACCGACGGGGAGCGCATCTGGTGGCGCAACCCCGACGCGTCGGGGGAGTCCACGGCGGAGCCGCTGCGGCTGGCGGCCGACGAGGCGACCGCGCTGCTGGTGGCGGCGCGGGCGGTGGCGACCCTTCCGGGGCTGCGGGAGAGCGACCGGCAGGCGCTGCTGCGGGCCACCGCCAAGCTGGAGGCGGCGGCGGGCGAGGCGGCCGGGGCTTCTTCCCGGCTGTCGGTGACCTTCGAGTCCGAGGGCGGGGTCTTCGCGGACGTGGACCGGGCCATCGCGGAGCGCCGCAGGCTGTGGCTGCGGTACTACTCGCCGGCGCGCGACGAGCTCACCGAGCGCAAGGTCGACCCGATCCGGTTGTTCGCGGTGGGGCACACGTACATGGAGGGGTGGTGCCACCTCTCGGAGGCGCGGCGCACCTTCCGCCTCGACCGGGTCGCGGAGATCCGGCTGCTGGACGAGCGGGCCGAGCCGCCCGCGATCGAGCCGCGGGACCTGTCCGAGGGCCTGGTGCAGCCGGCCGCGGAGGATCCGGAGGTCGTGGTCGAGGTGGGGCCGGGCGGGCGTTGGGTCGCCGAGTACTACCCGCACGACAGCGCGGAGGAGCTGCCCGACGGGGGGCTGCGGATCACGCTGCGCAGCCCGGATCCGGCGTCGCTGCGCCGGCTCGCGCTGAGGCTGGGCCGGGAGGGGCGGATCGTGGCCCCTGCCGGGCTGGCGGAGAGCGCGCGGAGCGCGGCTCGAGAGGCACTCGCGGGGTACGGGGAAACGGTCTGAGGGGCGGGGGCGATGTCGCAGAAGTCCGGGCCCGTCGCCTTCAAGGCGTCCTGTCCCGACTGCCGGGCCCGCTTCGAGTTGGACGCGGGTGCGCTGCGTCTGGCGATCGGGGGCAGCCGCAGGGCCACGTTCTACTCCTTCACGTGTCCCGCGTGTGGTGTGGCCGTCCGCAAACCGGCTGGTGAGCGGATTGTGGAGCTGTTGACGGGTGGTGGCGTGAGCACCCTGCGCAGTGTCTGACGGTGCTCCTCGTCTAGGCTCCTTCCATGCTGTGGCCGATGATCGCAATCGCCTTGGGTTTCCTGGGGCTCGCCGTCCTGTCCGTGCTGGCCGTACGGGTGTTCGTGGAGGTGCGCAGGCTGTCCGGGCAGGTGGAGCGGGCCAGCCGGCGGATCTCGGACGCCTCGGGGGAGCTGGAGCGGGCGGCGCTGGACCTCGCTCGGGCGGGTCGCGGCGTACGGCAGTGACATAGTCCACATAGCGGGACGGAACCGTGTGACCGGGGCGTGAACAATCCGGTGTTCGCGCAAGCGGGGGTACGCCGGGGGATTGCCGACCGTTTACCCCAGGGGGTTACGATCCTCGGAAGGTCGGTCGCCGGTTCTTCGAGGTGGCCGGGCACAGCCACCACAACCAGCCGTTTCGGTGAGAAGGACGACACACATGATCGGCAATCTGAAGCCCCTCGAGATCCTCCTGATCGTCGCCGTTATCTTCCTGCTGTTCGGCGCCAAGAAGCTCCCCGACATGGCCCGCTCCCTCGGCAAGTCGGCCCGCATCCTCAAGAGCGAGGCCAAGGCCATGAAGAAGGACGGCGAGGCCGAGGACGCCGCCGCGGCCGCCAACGTCGCCGACCAGGCCGCGCAGCAGCCCGTCGCCCCGCGCACCATCCAGGCCGCGCCCGGTGACGTCACCAGCTCCCGCCCGGTGAGCGAGCCGAACCGTACCGCCCAGGGCTGACCCGCCCCGGTCACGCCAGTCATCTGCAACGAGACAAGGGACGTGGGTTGCTCAAGTCTGCCCGCAAGCAGGAGAAGAAGGACCGGAAGGCACAGGACGCCGAAGGGCGGATGCCTCTCGTCGACCACCTGCGTGAGCTTCGTAACCGTCTGCTGAAGTCGGTCCTGGCGATCGTGGTGATCACGACCGTCGCTTTCTTCTTCTACAAGGACATCATCAACTTCCTGTTGAAGCCGATGCTGGATTCCGTCGGCTGCATCGGTGGGGTGGTGACCCAGCGCAACGGCCGTCCCTGCGCGGACATGACCGTGAACGGCCTGATCTCGGCGTTCTCGATCGCTCTGAAGGTCTCGCTGATGACCGGTGTGGTGCTCTCCACGCCGGTGTGGCTGTACCAGCTGTGGGCGTTCGCCGCGCCCGGGCTGCACAAGCACGAGAAGAACTACGCGCGGGGCTTCGTCGCGGTCGGAGCTCCCCTGTTCCTGACCGGCGCGGTCCTCGCGTACAAGATCCTCCCGCAGACGGCGACGATCCTGCTGGAGTTCACGCCCGACAACGCGCGCAACCTTCTGCCGGTCGACGACTACCTCGACCTGGTCGCCCGCATGGTGATCGTGTTCGGCCTGGCCTTCGAGCTGCCGCTGCTGTTGATCCTGCTGAACTTCACCGGGGTGCTCACGGCCAAACGGCTGGCGGGCTGGTGGCGCGGGATGGTCCTCGGGATCACGATCTTCGCGGCGTTCGCCACGCCCACGGGTGACCCGCTGACCATGCTGACGCTGGCGGCGCCGATCGTCGCCCTGTACTTCGCGGCGCTCGGGCTGTGTCTGATCAACGACCGCAGGCGGCAGCGGAAGAACCCCGATGCCCTGCTCGACGACGACGAGGCCTCCTCGCTGGACCTGACGCCGGCGCCGATCGGCGAGCGGGAAGAGATCCAGGCTCCGGCCGCGCTGCCCGGTCAGGACGACGGCGGCCGTGGGCGGATCAACGGTTACGACGACGCCACCTGACAGGTACGCCCCCGGCTACCGCTGGGAGGTGCCCCCGGGGGTGACCGAGGCTCGAGGACGGGCTCCGGTACATTCCCCGGGGTGAGCTCTGAGATCACCCTCTTCGTCAATCCCACCGCGGGTCGCGGCCGGGGCGCGCACGCCGCGCAGCCGGCCGCTTCCGCGTTGCGGGACGCCGGTTTCTCGGTGCGCGTGGTCGTCGGTGCGGACGGCCCGGACGCCCTGGAGCGGCTGCGGGCCGCCGTCCGCGAGGGCACCGGCGCGGTGGTCGTGGTGGGCGGTGACGGGATGGTCTCCCTCGCGCTGCAGGCCCTCGCGGGGACGGCGGTGCCGCTCGGGGTGATCGCGGAGGGCACGGGCAACGACTTCGCGCGGGCGCTGGGGTTGCCCGTACGGGAGCCCGCGCGGGCGGGGCGGCTGATGGCCGGGGCCCTGAAGGAGGGCCGGATCCGCGAGGTCGACCTGGGTCGGGTGGCCGGCGCCGACGGGGGGTCCTGGTACGGGACGGTGCTGTGCGCCGGCTTCGACTCCCGGGTCAACGACCGGGGCAATCGGATGCGGCTGCCGGTGGGCCGGTTCAAGTACGACCTGGCGATGCTCGCGGAGCTGGCCGCGTTCCGCCCCTTCCCGTACCGGATCACCCTGGACGACGGGCCGGTGATCGAGACGGAGGCCACGCTGGTGGCCGTCGGCAACGGCTCCTCCTACGGCGGCGGGATGCGGATCTGCGCGGGCGCCGTCCCCGACGACGGGCTCTTCGACATCACGGTGGTCGGGGCGTGCGGCCGGGCCACGCTCCTGTCGGTCTTCCCCCGCGTGTACAGGGGGACGCACCTGGACCATCCGAAGGTGACCGTGCACCGGGCGCGGAAGGTGACGTTGGAGGCGGCCGGGATGACGGCGTACGCGGACGGGGAGCCGCTGGGGCCGCTTCCGGTGACCGCCGAGTGCGTCCCGGGGGCGGTCCGGATCCTGTCCTGACCCCTGCCCCGCGGCCGGTCCCGCAGCCCGTTTAAATGATCGCGACTGTTGTCAGAGCCGGCGGGTAGGCTCGATCCCAAGATGACCGAAGAACTCTCACCCGCCGAGCGGTACGCCGCTGCCCGGATCCGCGCCGCCGAAGAGGCCAGTGCACTGCACCCCTTCCGCGAGATGTACGAATTCGATCTGGACCCGTACCAGGTCGAGGCCTGTAAGGCACTGGAGGCCGGCAAGGGCGTCCTGGTGGCCGCCCCGACCGGTTCGGGCAAGACGATCGTCGGCGAGTTCGCCGTGCACCTGGCCCTCCAGCAGGGCCGCAAGTGCTTCTACACGACGCCGATCAAGGCCCTGTCGAACCAGAAGTACGCCGACCTCGTCAAGCGCTACGGCGCCGACAAGGTGGGGCTGCTGACCGGTGACAACAGCGTCAACTCCGAGGCGCCCGTGGTCGTGATGACCACCGAGGTGCTCCGCAACATGCTCTACGCGGGCTCGCAGTCGCTGTTGGGCCTCGGCTACGTCGTGATGGACGAGGTCCACTACCTCTCCGACCGGTTCCGCGGGGCCGTGTGGGAGGAAGTGATCATCCACCTCCCCGAGTCGGTGACGCTGGTGTCGCTGTCGGCGACCGTGTCCAACGCGGAGGAGTTCGGCGACTGGCTGGACACCGTGCGCGGCGACACCGAGGTGATCGTCTCCGAGGAGCGGCCGGTTCCGCTGTGGCAGCACGTCATGGCCGGCCGCCGGATCTACGACCTGTTCGAGGAGGAGTCCGACCACGGAGGCCGCGGCTCCGCGCGCCGGGAGGTCAACCCCGACCTGCTGCGCATGGCGCGCGAGGAGAACAGCCGCACCTACAGTCCGAAGGACCGGCGGCGCGGCAGGATGGTCCGCGAGGCCGACCGCGAGCGCGAGCGGCGCTCCCGCGGCCGGATCTGGACCCCGTCCCGGCCCGAGGTCATCGCCCGCCTCGACGGGGACGGGCTGCTGCCCGCGATCAACTTCATCTTCAGTCGGGCCGGCTGCGAGGCGGCCGTCCAGCAGTGCCTGTACGCGGGGCTGCGGCTGAACGACGAATCGGCGCGGCTCAAGGTCCGTGAGCTCGTCGAGGCGCGCACCGCCTCCATCCCGGCCGAGGACCTGCACGTCCTGGGCTATTACGAGTGGCTGGAGGGCCTGGAGCGGGGCATCGCCGCGCACCACGCGGGCATGCTGCCCACCTTCAAGGAGGTCGTGGAGGAGCTGTTCGTCCGCGGGCTCGTCAAGGCCGTCTTCGCCACCGAGACCCTGGCGCTGGGCATCAACATGCCCGCGCGCACGGTGATCCTGGAGAAGCTCGTCAAGTGGAACGGCGAGCAGCACGCCGACATCACCCCCGGCGAGTACACGCAGCTGACCGGCCGGGCCGGGCGGCGCGGCATCGACGTCGAGGGTCACGCGGTGGTGCTGTGGCAGCGCGGCATGGACCCGGCGGGCCTGGCCGGGCTCGCGGGTACGCGCACGTATCCGCTGCGGTCCAGCTTCAAGCCCTCGTACAACATGGCGGTGAACCTGGTCAGCCAGTTCGGGCGGCACCGTTCGCGCGAGCTGCTGGAGACCTCCTTCGCGCAGTTCCAGGCGGACCGGTCGGTCGTCGGGATCTCCCGGCAGGTGCAGCGCAACGAGGAGGGCCTGGAGGGCTACCAGGAGGGCATGACCTGCCACCTGGGGAACTTCGAGGAGTACGCGCGGCTGCGCCGCGACCTGAAGGACCGTGAGACGGAGCTGGCCAAGCAGGGCGCGGCGCAACGCCGGGCGCAGGCGGCCAGTTCGCTGGAGAAGCTCAAGCCGGGCGACATCATCCACGTGCCGACCGGCAAGTTCGCCGGGCTCGCGCTGGTCCTGGACCCGGGCGTGCCGGCCGGGCGGGTGCACGGGCACCGCGGGCAGGATTGGTCCGAGGGCCCGCGTCCGCTGGTGCTCACGGCGGAGCGGCAGGTCAAGCGGCTCGCCGCGATCGATTTCCCGGTGCCGGTCGAGGCCCTGGACCGGATGCGGATCCCGAAGACCTTCAACCAGCGTTCCCCGCAGTCCCGTCGGGACCTGGCGTCCCAACTGCGCAGCAAGGCCGGGCACATCACGCCGGAGCGGCGTACGCGCGGCCGTGCCGCGGCGGCGGACGACCGCGAGATCGCCCGACTGCGGACCGAGTTGCGGGCGCACCCCTGCCACGGCTGCGACGAGCGCGAGGACCACGCCCGCTGGGCGGAGCGCTACTGGCGGCTCAAGCGGGACACGCAGGCGCTGGAGCGGCGCATCGAGGGCCGGACGAACACCATCGCCCGCACCTTCGACCGGATCCACGCGCTGCTCACCGAGCTGGACTACCTGCGCGAGGACGAGGTCACCGTGCACGGGCAGCGTCTGGCGCGGCTCTACGGGGAGCTCGACCTGCTGGCTTCGGAGTGTCTGCGCGCCGGGGTCTGGGAGGGGCTGAGTCCTGCCGAACTGGCCGCGTGTGTCTCCGCGTTGGTCTTCGAGGCGCGGCAGTCCGACGACGCGGTCGCGCCGAAGGTGCCGGGCGGCGCCGCGAAGGCGGCGCTGGGTGAGATGGTGCGCATCTGGGGTCGGCTCGACGCCCTGGAGGAGGAGCACCGCATCAACCAGGCGGAGGGCGTGGGTCAGCGCGAGCCGGACCTCGGCTTCGCGTGGGCTGCCTACCAGTGGGCTTCGGACAAGAGCCTGGATGAGGTGCTGCGCGAAGCGGAGATGCCGGCGGGCGACTTCGTGCGCTGGTGCAAGCAGGTCATCGACGTGCTCGGCCAGATCGCGGCGGCGGCCCCCTCGGCTTCCGGCGGGAGCGGGAGCACGGTGGCGAAGAATGCCCGCAAGGCCGTGGACGCGCTGTTGCGGGGTGTGGTGGCCTACAGCTCCGTCGGGTAAGCGGACTTGGAGGTTCCCCCAAGTGTGGGGCCGGCCCGATCTGTTCTCTTGCCATGATCGGATCGGCGTGCCGTGTGCGACGATCGGCCCATGAGTGGGGGATTGGCCGGGGGGCCTAAAAGGGTCGGTCGGCCGCGCGCCGACCAGGCGAGACCGGAAAGTGGCCGGCCGCCGCGCGAGGAACTCCTCAGTGCGGCGGCCGAGCTTTTCACCGCCAGAGGATATGCGGCGACGACCACGCGGGCGGTCGCCGAACGGGCCGGAATGCGCCAGGCCACGATGTACCACTACTTTGGCGGCAAGGAGGAACTCCTCGCCGAGCTACTGGAGTCCACGGTCGCGCCGTCGCTGGTGCTGGCCCGGCGGCTGCTCGCCGAAAGCGAGCGGCCCGCGGCGCGCCGGCTGTGGGAGCTGTGCCGCTCGGACGTGCTGCTGCTGTGCGGCGGGCCGTACAACCTGGGGGCGCTGTACCTGCTGCCCGAGGTGGCCGGTGCGCGTTTCTCGCAGTTCCGCCGGATGCGGGGCGAACTGAGGGACGCCTACCGGACGTTGCTCGACGGAACGTCCGTCGGGGACGAACTGGCGGGGGACGAGGCCGGGTTGGACCTGCGCAACGATCTCGTGTTCGGGCTCATCGAGGGCGTCATGCTGATACACCGCTCCGATCCGCAGCGGCCCGTGGCGGTCTTCGCGGAGGCCACGGCCGACGCGGCGCTGCGGATCGCGGGCGTTCGTTCCGGATAGGTCGTTCCGGACAGGCCGTTTCGACTGGGTCGTTCCGGCTAGGTCGATCCGGTGCCGGCCTCCCAGCCGGGCCGGTCGGTCCAGGCCTGGAGCTCGCGGCCGCTCTCGAAGCGGTGGGCGGTGCCGGTGACCGGGTCGGTGAACTCCAGCACCCGGGCCAGGAGTTGCAGCGGGCGGCGGTAGTCGTCCGGGGCGGGGTCGGTGACCCGCGGGTAGACGGGATCGCCGAGGATGGGCATGCCCAGGGCGTTCATGTGCACCCGTAGCTGGTGGGTGCGGCCCGTGTGCGGGGTCAGCCGGTAGCGGGCCAGGTCGCCGCGGGTGGCGATGAGTTCGACGAGGCTCTCGGCGTTCGGTTCGCCGCCCGGGACCTCGACCGCCGCGATGACCCCGCGCGTCTTCTCGATCCGGCTGCGGACCGTGCGGGGGAAGGTCGCCGCCGGATCGTGGGCCGCGAGGGCCTCGTACTCCTTGTGCACCGCGCGCCTTTGGAACAGGAGCTGGTAGGCGCCGCGGTCCTCGGGCCGGATGCTGAACATGACCAGCCCCGCGGTCAGCCGGTCCAGCCGGTGCGCCGGACTGAGCTCCGGCAGGTCCAGCTCCTCGCGGAGCCGGGCCAGGGCGGTCTGCGTGATGTGGCTGCCGCGCGGGGTGGTCGCCAGGAAGTGCGGCTTGTCCACGACCAGCAGGTGCGGATCGCGGTGCACGACGCGCACGGCGAAGGGCACGGTCGGCTCGGGCTCCATGTCCCGGTGGAACCACAGGTACCCGCCGGGCTCGTACGGGTCCCGCGCGCTCAGGACCCTTCCGCCCGGGCCGAGGACCCGGCCGGCGGCCAGCAGGTGCGCCATGGAGTCCGCGCCGCGCGTGCCCGCGTACCGCTCGGTCAGGTACGTGCCCAGATCGGGCCACTGCCCTTCCGGGTCGGCGGGCAGCCGCAGGCGCACCGGGTCGATTCCGGCGCGCTGGGGGAGGGGCGAGGGCGGTACCTGGGCTTTGCGTCTCATCGGGGACAGGCTATGCGGGAGGGGAGCGCACCCCTCACCGCCGGGTGAAGGTGCCGAGGTGGTTGGCGTCGAGGTACTCCACGCGGAGGGTGCCGTCGGAGAAGAAGACCCCGGTGCGGCCGACCGCGTTCTCGCCCGTCGTCTCGAAGCTGAAGGTGTCGCCTTCGTAGTGCGTGAGCCGGTAGCGCAGGGGTTTCGGGCCGAGGGAGAGGGTGAGCGCGCCGGAGTCGTCGGCGGTGACGGTGGCCTTGCCGTAGTACGCGTTGTCGTAGGTGCCGGTGTACGCGGCGCTGTCCTGGGCCGGCTTCGCTCCCGAGGGCGGGTGTGCGTAGTCGGTGGGGGAGCGGAGCGCGAAGTCCCCCTGCTCGTACACGGCCGCCAGCAGGGGGAGCCAGTCGGTGGTGGCCTTGCCGTGTTCGGCGAAGTCGAAGAAGTCCAGGGCGATGGCGTCGGCGGCGCCGACCGGGGCGCCGTTGGTGAGGACGACGATGCCGAGCTGCTCCAGCGGGAGCATGGTGACGTTGGTGTTGGCGCCGAGTTCGAAGCCGCCGGAGTGGCTCAGGCGCAGCCGGCCAGCGTCGTCGTAGGAGACGTTCCAGCCGAGGCCGTAGAAGCCGGTGTGGTTCGCGGGCGGGGTGGGCTGCTGCGACAGGATCTGAGGGAGGTGGGTGGCGGCGAGGTTGTCGGCCGGGATGATGCGCTTGCCGTCGAGGGTGCCGCCGGCGAGCTGGAGCCGCAGCCAGCGGGACATGTCGCGGGCGGAGGAGCTCACACCGCCGGCCGGTGCCTGGGCGTCGGGGTTGCGGACGTACCGCGGGCTCCAGGTGCCGTCGGGGTTCTTCACGTGGGTGGCGGCGTGGTTCGGGGCCTGCTCGAACGCGGAGAACTCGGTGCTGGTGCTGGTCATCCCGGCCGGCTTGAACAGGACGTCGTCGGAGAGCTTCTGCCAGCCGGCGCCCTTGGCGCGGGCGACGGCCTCGGCGGCGGCGGTGAGGCCGAAGTTGGTGTAGGCGTAGCTCGCGCGGAACGGGGTGAGGGGTTCCAGGCGGAGGTGGTCGAGGATGTACGCCTGGTCGTAGCCGAGGTCTTCGAGGAGGTCGCCCGCGTGGTCGGGAAGGCCGCTGCGGTGGGAGAACAGGTCGGCGTACGTCACGTGTCCGGAGACCCAGGGGTCCTTGAGGGAGAACCCGGGGAGGTCGGTGTGCCGGCCCCATGCGCCGGGGTCGGTGAGCGCGCCCGCGACGACGGTCGAGGAGATCGGCTTGGAGACGGAGGCCACCTGGAAGACCGTGTCCGGGTCGACCTTCGCGGTCTCACCGGTGCGACGGAGTCCGAATCCCTTGATGTAGACGACCTTGTCGTCGTGGACCACGGCCACCGAGACGCCGGGGACGCCGGTGCGGCGCATCATCTCCGCGACGGTCCGGTCGAGGTGGTCGACTGCGTTGTCGACGGCCTCGTCGCTGATCTGCGGCTTCGGGGGCGGGGGCGGGCTGGGAGCGGTGGTCGCTCCCGTCGCCAGGAGTACGGCGGCGCCTGCCGCCCCGAGTGCGCGGAGCGTACGCATGGCGTCATTGTCCCGCCGGTCCGCCGTTGCCGCGCGCGGTGGCTGTGAGGGCGCGGCGCCGTTGCCGGGGGCTCCGCCCCCGGACCCCCGTGCCTCGAACGCCGGCGAGGCTGGATATGGCCTGTCGGGTCGCCGCGCCGGAGGCGTCAGGCCGCGGCCGCGTGCTCCTGTTCGGCTTCCACCGCCGCGTTCCAGTCGCGCTTGATCGCGCGCCAGCCCTCGTCCGTCTCGCCCAGGCGCCAGTAGCCCGAGATCGACAGGCGTTCGCGCGGGATGCCGCGCTCCAGGCGCAGCAGGTGGCGGAGTTCCTTGACGAAGCCGGCCTCGCCGTGGACGAAGGCGTGTACGTCCTGGGAGGGGAAGTCCAGGTTTCTGACGGCCTCCACCAGCGCCGCGCCGACCGGGCGGTTGCCGCGGTGGACCCAGACCGGGGCGATGCCGTCCGGGGTGGTGATCCTCTGCTCGTCGGCCGGGCCCTCGATCTCCACGAAGGCGTGCACCCGTGCGCCCGCCGGCATCCGCTCCATCGCCGCCGCGATGGCGGGCAGGGCGCTCTCGTCGCCCACCAGGAGGTGCCAGTCGGCCGCCGGCGTCGGGGCGTAGGCGCCGCCCGGGCCCAGGAACCGTACGGGTTCACCGGGCCGGGCCCGCTCCGCCCAGGGGCCGGCCAGGCCCTCGTCGCCGTGGACGACGAAGTCGAGGGTCAGTTCCCGCCGCGCCGGGTCCCAGCAGCGCACGGTGTACGCGCGCTGGCGCGGCCACTGGTCACGCGGGTATTCGGCGCGGATCCGCTCCAGGTCCCACGGCTCGGGGTAGGTCACGCCCTGCGGGGGGAAGAGGAGCTTGACGTAGTGGTCGGTGAACTCGCCCGCGCCGAAGCCGTCCAGGCCCTCACCGCCCAGCACGACCCGCACCATGTGCGGCGTCAGCCGCTCGGTGCGTACGACGGCTGCGGTACCGACATTGCGGGCGCGTCCTTGTGCCACGGTGTCTCCCCTTGACTCCCCAGAAACTTAGCCTTACCTAAGTTAGCACCTCAGGTGCGCAGTGCGCTGCTCAGGCGTTCAACTGCTCCACCCAGGCCCCACCGATGGGCTAGTGCCCCCACCAGTTCGGGCTGTGCGGGCGCCTTGGGAAGAGCCGGGTCGAAGGCCGGGAGCGGGACGTCGGAGGCGACCTTGACCACCTTGGGGGCCACGGCCAGGTACGGCCGGGACTCGTCCAGGCGCCTCCGCTGGGTGGGGGTCAGCTTCGACTTCGGGTCGTCGATCGCGGCGATGATCCCGGCCAGGTCCCCGAAGGCGTCGAGCAGCTTGGCCGCCGTCTTCTCGCCGATGCCCGGGACGCCCGGCAGGCCGTCGCTCGGGTCCCCGCGCAGCAGCGCCAGGTCCGCGTAGCCGGGGCCGTCCACCCCGTACTTCTCGCGCAGCCAGGCCTCGTCGGTCACCTGGAGGGTGCCCACGCCCTTGAGGGGGTACAGCACCCGCCGCTGCCGGGCGTCGTCCACGAGCTGGTAGAGGTCGCGGTCGCCGGTGACGATGTCCACCGGGCCGCTAGCGCGGGCCGTTAGGGTGCCGATCACGTCGTCCGCCTCGTACCCGGCGACGCCCACCCGGGCGATGCCGAAGGCGTCCAGCGCGGTCTCGATGACGGGGACCTGAGGAGCGAGGGTGTCCGGGGTCTCCTCGAGGTCGGGGCCGCTCTCGGTCTCCTCGGCGACGCGGTGGGCCTTGTAGGAGGGGATCAGCTCGACCCGCCAGTGCGGCCGCCAGTCGGCGTCCATGCACGCCACCAGGTCGTCGGGGCGGTGGTCCTGGACCAGCCGGCCGATGAAGTCGAGCAGTCCGCGGACGGCGTTGACGGGGGTGCCGTCGGGAGCCTTCACGGAGTCCGGCACGCCGAAGTACGCGCGGTAGTAGAGGGAGGCGGTGTCCAGGAGCATCAGGCGTCGAGTCGTCGTCACGGTGACGATGATGCCGCAACGCGGCCGTTGGGCCGGGCGGGAGTTCCCGCCACGGAAGGTGAACGAGCGCGCACCCGGTGCGTACGGGAATCCCGAGCACGCGAAACCGGGGGCGGATGCTGCGTAAGGTGCTTACAGCACACCGATGTGCGACGGACAAGGGGAGGGCAGCCCCGACATGAACGACACGGACGGCAAGGGCGACCACGGCGACGGGCTCGACGGGATCGACCACGACGCCGACAAGGACCCCGAAAAGGACGGCAAGGAACCTCTCCGCGTGGGCGTGGCCGTGCGCAAGCGGCGCCGCGCGCTGAGCCTGACGCTGGCGGCCGTGTCGGCGCGCAGCGGTCTGTCGGTGCCCTTCCTCAGCCAGATAGAGAACGAGCGGGCCCGGCCCAGCATGCGGTCCCTGGAGCGGGTCGCGGACGCGCTGGAGACCACCGCCGTCGAGCTGCTCGCCGCCTCCGACACCGCCCGTACGGTGGACCTCGTACGGGCCGGGGACGAATCGGGGCTCAGCCCGGTGCCGGGCGTGCGGCCCCTGGTGCGCGGTCACCACCAGCTGCACGCGCTGGAGTTCACCGGGGACCAGGACGCGGGGCGCGAGTACCAGCACCGCAACGACGAACTGATGTACGTGGTCGAAGGCGCCTGCCAGGTGGAGGCCGAGGGGCGGGCGTACCGGCTGGAGAGCGGCGACGCGCTGTTCCTGTCGGGAGGCGTGCGCCACCGCTGGCGGGCCGTCAGCGAGGACACCCGGATCCTGGTGGTCGCGGTCGGGGAGCACATCCACGCCACGTCCGAGCCGCCGTCCCCCGGACGCTGAGCGGCGTGCGCCGGGTCGTCTCGCTGGTCCCGTCGCTGACGGAGGCCGTCGCGGTGAGTGCGCCGGGGCTGCTGGTCGGGGTCACCGACTGGTGCACGCACCCCGCCGACCGGGGCGGCGCGGCGCGGATCGGCGGGACGAAGAACCCGGACGTGCCGGCGATCGTACGGCTGCGCCCGGACCTGGTGATCGCCAACGAGGAGGAGAACCGGGCCCCCGACCTGGCGGCGCTGCGTGCCGCCGGGGTGGAGGTGCTGGTCACCGAGGTACGGGGGCTGCCACAGGCGTTCCGGGAGTTGGACCGGGTGCTGGTGGGGGCGCTGGGGCTGGTGAGGCCGGGGTGGCTGGCGGACGCGGAGCGGGCCTGGGCCCGGGTGGAGCCGGTCGGGCCGCTCGACGCCTTCGTCCCGGTGTGGCGGCGGCCGTGGATGGTGCTCGGCCGGGACACCTTCGCGGGGGACCTGCTGGGGCGCCTCGGGGTGCGCAACGTGTACGCGGGGCACCCGGAGCGGTATCCCCGGGTGCCGGTGGAGGAGCTCGCGGGCGCCGGCTGCGATCTGGTGGTGCTGCCCGACGAGCCGTACCGCTTCACGGCGGACGACGGCCCGGAGGCCTTTCCGGGTCTCCCGTCCGCCCTGGTCAGTGGCCGTCACCTGACCTGGTACGGGCCCTCGCTGGCCGAGGCCCCCGCGGTACTGGCGGGGGCGCTGCGGGCCGCTCGTTAGCGGGGATCGGCGGGGATCAGCGGGGAGCGGCGAGGAGGCGGCCGGTGGTCAGGCCGCGCAGGGTGTGGGCGGCGGCCAGGAGCCAGGCGGTCAGCAGGGCCAGGAAGAGGGCCGCGGCGAGCCAGGCGAAGGCGGTCAGACCGGTGTGCCGGGCCAGGCCCGCGGCGCCCGTGACGCAGGTGCCGACGGGGAAGGTCAGGGCCCACCAGGTCATCGCGAAGCCCATCCCGTCACGGGCCGCCCGGACCAGCATCGCCGCGGAGAGGGCCAGCCACAGCAGGGCGAATCCCATCACGGGGACCCCGTACACCACGGCGAAGGCCCCGAGCGCCCCGGCGTAGGGGGCGCCGATCGACTGGGGCGCCACGTCGGCGAGCTGGTTCACGGCGGTGGTGGACTGCCCGAGGGGGCCGAGGACCAGGAAGAGGGTGGGGGTCAGGGCCAGGGGGAGGGGACCGCCCACGATCAGCCGGCCGAAGACCAGGGGCAGCATCAGCAGGGTGGCGAGCAGGCTGATGCCGAACATCGCGTAGCAGGCGAGCAGCAGGGTCTCGCGGGGCTGACCGGCGGGCAGGTGGGGTATCAGCAGGGGGCCGAGGGCCGCGGAGACCATGGGGGCCACGAGCGGCAGCAGCCAGGCGGGGGTCGCCTGCCCGGGCTCGACCTTGTGCCGGACCACCATCAGGTAGGGCACGGCCACGGCGGCGAGCAGGCCGATCGCGGTGCCGGCGGTGAAGAGCACGGTGTCCACGGCGACGGCCGCGCCGGTCCCGATGAGGTCCTTGCCGACGATGAGGGTGCCGCCGCCGACGGCCAGCAGGGCCATCGAGAGACAGCCGTAGAAGGGGGCGACGGCGGGGTCGAGGAGATGGGCGCGGGCCTGGTCGCGGTGGTGGAGCCAGTGGCCGGCCCGGGCGGTGAGCAGCACGGCGAGGGCCACGGCGGACAGCGCCCAGACGAGCCGGCAGGCCACGCGCTGACCGGGGAGCTGGTACGGGAGGGTCGCGCCGGCGTTGGCGATGATTGCCGTGCCCATGACGGAGGCGTACCAGTTGGGGCCGAGGTGCCGCAGCGCGGGGGCCTTGTGGGCGCGGGGCGCGGGCTCGGTGGCGAGGGTGCGGGGTCGCACGGTGGTGGTGGCCATGGATCCAGCATCGGCGCAGGTGGGAGCGGGTGGCAGAGGTCATCTTGTTATCAGGCCATAAACTGGTGTTATGGGTGAAGAGGAGTGGGTGCCGCTCGCGCACCGGGTGCCGGATCTGGGCGCCCTGGAACTGCTGCTCGCGGTCGCGCGCGTCGGGAGCCTGAGCGGGGCGGCGCGGCGGCTGGGCATCACGCAGCCGGCGGCCAGCAGCCGGATCCGGGCGATGGAGAGCCGGCTCGGGGTGGCCCTGGTCGACCGCTCGCCGCGGGGGTCGACGCTTACGGCGGAGGGCGCGCTGGTCACGGACTGGGCCCGGCAGGTGGTGGAGGCGGCGGAGGCCTTCGACGCCGGGGCGCAGGCGCTGCGCGGGCGGCGGGACTCGCGGCTGCGGGTGGCGGCCAGCATGACGATCGCCGAGTACCTGTTGCCGGGGTGGCTGATCGCGCTGCGCGGCCAGCGTCCGGACACGGCGGTGTCCCTGCACGCCGGGAACTCCGCGGTGGTCGCCCAACGGGTCCTCGGGCACGACGCGGACCTCGGGTTCGTGGAGGGGCTCACGGTGCCGGACGGGCTGGACTCGGCGGTGATCGCGCAGGACCGGCTCGTGGTCGCGGTGGCGCCGGGGCACGCCTGGGCGCGGCGGGCACGGCCGGTGGAGGCGGCGGAACTGGCGGCCGCGGCGCTGATCCTGCGCGAGCGGGGTTCGGGAACCCGGCAGGTGCTGGACGCCGCGCTGGCCTCGGCCGGGGGGCTCGCGGCGCCGCTGCTCGAACTGGCGTCGACCACCGCGGTGAAGGCGGCGGCGCTGAGCGGGGCGGGGCCGTGCGTGCTGTCGGAACTGGCGGTGCGGGATGAGCTCGCGGCGCGGCGGCTGGTGGAGGTTCCGGTGGCGGGGGCCGCGCTCGGGCGGGCCCTGCGGGCGGTGTGGCCGACCGGGGCCCGGCCGGCGGGGCCTGCGCGTGATCTGCTGTCGCTGACCCGGCGCGGCGCCTAGCGGCGGGCCCCATGGTCCTGTGTGTGCCGGGTGCGGCGCCGTTGCCGGGGGCGCTGCCCCCGGACCCCCGCGCCTCGAACGCCGGCGGGGCTGAATCGGCCTCCGGTGGGGTCGGATCTATGCGATGGGGTCGGAGGTGCGTGCCCCGAGGGTCTTCGTCAGGAGGGAGCCCGCGACGATCAGGGCCGCGCCCAGCCACCACATGTTGTCGAAGATCAGCACCGCGATCCCGATCGGTACCAGCAGGCCCGCCAGGGGCAGCGCCAGACCGGCCCAGGGCAGCGGTCCGGGGTCCTCGCCGGCGGCCTCGCGGGCCGCGCGGGCGCGGACGACGTCCGGGTACCAGACGGTGAACTTCAGGGCGGCGACGATCGCGAGGATCTGGATGATCCAGCCGGTCCAGATGTTGTTCGGGTTGTGCAGGACGAGGTCCCCGTAGGCGCCGGCGGCCGCCGCCACCAGGAACGCGGCGCCCCACGCTCCCGTGATCATGTAGTTGGTGCGCAGGAAGGTCGGGCTGTGCCAGATCGACGGGTCCACCTGCTCACGGGCGTACTGGAGGGTGAACGGCATCCGCACGGCCATCGAGCCGAAGGCGATCACGGCCAGGGAGATGTTGGCGACCTCCCCGGCGTACGTCTCCAGCCAGCGCCGGGTGCCCTCGCTCGCCAGGAGTCCGATGACGGCCATCGCGGCGAAGAACACCACGTCGGCGAGTTCCAGCAGCTTCCAGGACGTGCCGCGGTTGACCAGGCGGCTCAGCACGATCAGCGCGACGGCCGAGGCGAGCGCCAGCCCGACCGCGAGCTCGAACCGCCCCGGGCCGACCAGCAGCGAGAAGATGATCCACGGTGCCATCCCGACGATCGGGTTCTCCAGGAACGCCGACACCCGCCCGGACACCGCGCCGTTCGTCTCGGTCCGCATCCTTCCAGCCTGCGCGCCCGGCGGGCGGCCTGCCAATCGGGCAGCGGACCGCCGCCGGGGCGCGGGGGCGCCGGGGCGTCGGGGCGTAGGGGCGCCGGGGTCAGCCCACCGGGACCGCGGTGCGGACGGAGGCCAGGACGGAGGCCGCCTCGACGAGGGCGGACATCACCCTGGTGTCCGTGTCCCGCTCCGGGTGCCACTGCACGCCCACGACCCACCCCTCGGGGCCGGGCAGTTCGATCGCCTCCACCGTGCCGTCCAGCGCGTACGCGGAGGCGACCAGGCCGCTGCCCAGGCGGTCGACCGCCTGGTGGTGGTAGGTCGGGACCTGCGCCTCCTCCGGGACCAGTTCCGCGTACCGGGTGCCCGGGACCGGGCGGACCGGGTGCCAGGAGGTGACGCCGGGGGTGTCGACGTGGCCGTCGATGTGCTGGATCAGCGTGCCGCCGAGGGCCACGTTCAGCGCCTGCATGCCCCGGCAGATGCCCAGCAGCGGCGTGCCCGATTCGAGTGCCGCCCCGATCAGGGCGAGTTCCCACCGGTCGCGGACGGTGGCCGGGGCGCCCGTGCGCGGGTCGCGCACCGCCCCGTAGCGGGCCGGGTCCACGTCCGGGCCGCCCGCGACGATCAGGCCGTCCACCCGGCCCAGCACCTCCGCGGCCGCCCCGGGTTCGTCGGGCGGGAGCAGCACGGCCGCGCCGCCCGCCGCCTGGACGAGCTCGTAGTACCCGGACGGTACGAGGGACGTCGGGAGGTCCCACACCCCGTAGCGGGTGGATTCCTCGACGTAGGTGGTGATGCCGATGAGCGGCCTGGGCACGTTCGATACCTCCGGACGGGCGAAGAGCGAGGGGTTGGGCGAAGGCGGGACGAAGGCAGGATTTCAGTCGCGGGTCAGTTCCGCCTCGGCTTCCGCCAGAGCCGCGAACTCCTCCTCGGGGGCCGAGGCCACGAGGTGGTGCCGACTGTAGAACGCGAAGTAGGCCAGGGCGACGGCGTACACGGCCAGCGCGATGAATGCCGCGTCCTTGTCCACCAGGAAGGTGGCGACCAGGGCCGAGAGGGCGAGTACGAAGGCCACGGAGGAGGTCAGCATCCCGCCGGGGGTGCGGTAGGGGCGCTCCAGGCCGGGCTCGCGGCGGCGCAGCACGATGTGGGAGAGGGCCATCAGGGCGTAGGAGATGGTGGCGCCGAAGACCGCGATGTTGAGCATCCGCGCGCCGTTCCCGGTGGCCGCGGCGAGGGCGAAGCCGATCGCGCCGGGGATGACCAGGCCCAGGTACGGGGCCTTGCGCCGGGAGGTCAGGGACAGGAAGCGGGGCAGGTAGCCGGCCCGGGAGAGGGCGAAGAGCTGGCGAGAGCCCGCGTAGATGAGGGAGAAGAAGGAGGCCACCAGGCCGGCGAGGCCCGCGTAGTTCACGAAGCGGCTCAGCGCGGTCGGGCCGCCGTCCCCCTCCAGGGCCACCACCAGGGGGTTTCCGGCGGTCTTGACGGCGTCCGCGCCCTGCGCGCCGGTCGCGGCGAAGAAGGTGATCAGGGCGAGGAGGGCGAGGATGCCCATGGAGATGGCGAGCGCCTTGGGCATGGAGCGGACGGGGTCCTTGGCCTCCTCGGCCGCGAGCGGTACGCCTTCCACGCCGAGGAAGAACCACATGCCGAAGGGGAACGCGGCCCAGATGCCGAGGACGCCCAGCGGCAGCCAGGAGTTGGAGCCGAAGGCCTGCGGGTCGACGGGGATGTCGTTCAGGCCGTCGGCGCTGAACTCGGTGAAGGCGCCGATCGCGAAGATCAGCAGGGCGGCCACGGCGACGGCGGTCACGACGAGGCTGAAGCGCAGCGCCTCGCCGACGCCCCACAGGTGCACGCCGATGAAGATCACGAAGCAGCCGAGGTAGACGGGCCAGCCGGAGGTCAGGCCGAAGAGGCCGAGCGACTCCACGTAGTCGCCGATGAAGATGACGATCGCCGCCGGGGCCAGGATGTACTCGATGAGGATCGCGGTGCCGGTGAGGAATCCGCCCCAGGGGCCCAGCGCGCGGCGGGCGAATCCGTAGCCGCCGCCCGCCGTCGGCAGGATGGTGGACAGCTCGGCGAGGGAGAAGACCAGGCAGGCGTACATCGCGCCCATGAGGACGGTGGCGATGGCGAGGCCGCCGAAGCCGCCCTTGTCGAGGCCGACGTTCCAGCCGGAGAAGTCCCCGGAGACGACGTACGCGACGCCGAGGCCGGTCAGCAGCAGCCAGCCGGCGCTGCCGCGGCGCAGCGTGCGGCGCTCCAGGTACTCGTCCCCGCCGCCGTCGGGGGAGTCGGGGGTTCCGGGCACGGCTTTCAGCCGTGCCGCGACGTCGTCGGCCATCGTGCGCTCCTGCCTGCGGGCGTTGCTGCAATGGTTTTGCTGCGTACCTTTGCCGTAGGAGAGTGGAGTGCGCAAGACCTCTGCGTTAAACGGGAGTTACGAAGACCTCTCCGGCGCCCTCTTTGGCCGGGTCACGCCAGGAACCCGCGCAGCAGCGCGGCCGTGCCGCAGCAGTGCTCGCGCATGGTCTCGCGCGCCCCGGCGGGGTCCCGGTCCAGTACGGATTCCACCAGCGCGGTGTGCTGCTGCTGGGAGTGCTCCAGGTTCCGCACGAGCAGGGGGATGCAGTCCAGCAGGTCGTTGACCGTGGCCCGGACGGCCGCGTACTGGGCGGTCAGGGTCGCGGAGCCGGCCAGTTCGCACAGGGTGAGGTGGAAGAGGGTGTCCTGGCGGCGGTAGTCGGCGAGCGGGGCGTCGTGGGTGGCGGCCAGCGCCCCGAGGAGCCGGTCGGTGGCCTCCTCGGTCAGCCCCTGGGAGGCGCACAGTCCGGCCGCCCCCACCTCCAGGACCTCGCGGAAGCGCAGTACGTCCTCGATGTCCACACCCGCGACACGCCGGCGCAGCTCCTCCTCGGCGCCGCCCGCGGGCGTGTCGGGGCGCGGCAGCACAAACGTTCCGCCGTACCGGCCGCGCCGGGCCTCCACGAGCCCCTGGTCCTGGAGCACCTTCAGCACCTCGCGCAGCGTGACCCGGCTGATTCCCATGCGTTCCGCCAACTCGCGCTCGGGCGGCAGTCGTTCGCCGCCGGAGACCAGGCCGAGCCGGACCACCTGGAGGATCTGCTCCAGGGCCTCCTCGAAACCGTTGCCCGCCCGCACCTGTCGCAGCACGGGATCCAGCCGCCGCGCGGCGTCCCCTTCGCTCGCCGTGTCGGTCATCTTGGCTCCTCCCCTTCCCAAGCAATGGTTCTGTTCAATACCTTAGGCGCACTCGGCTCACCGAAGGAGAGAATCCAGTGGTAGACCGCAAGCCGCCGCTCGCGCCGGAGGAGCTTCGTGCCCTCGTCGCCAGCGGTGAGATCGACACAGTCGTCCTGGCCTTCCCCGACATGCAGGGGCGGCTCCAGGGCAAGCGGTTCGCCGCACAGTTCTTCCTCGACGAGGTCCTCGCGCACGGCACCGAGGGGTGCAACTACCTGCTCGCCGTCGACACGGACATGAACACCGTCGACGGCTACGAGATGTCCTCCTGGGACCGGGGCTACGGCGACTTCGCCATGCACCCCGACCTCGCCACCCTGCGCCGGATCCCCTGGAACCCGGGCTCCGCCTTCGTCCTGGCCGACCTCGCCTGGAACGACGGCTCGCCCGTCGTCGCCGCGCCCCGGCAGATCCTGCGCCGCCAGCTGGAGCGCCTCGCCGAGCTCGGCTACACGGCGATGGTCGGCACCGAGCTGGAGTTCATGGTCTTCAAGGACACCTACGAGCAGGCCTGGGACGCGGGCTACCGCGGCCTGACCCCAGCCAACCAGTACAACATCGACTACTCCGTCCTCGGGACCGGCCGCATCGAACCCCTGCTGCGGCGCATCCGGGGCGAGATGCAGGCCGCGGGCCTGGTCGTCGAGTCCGCGAAGGGCGAGTGCAACCTCGGCCAGCACGAGATCGCCTTCCGTTACGACGAGGCGCTGACCACCTGCGACCAGCACTCCGTCTACAAGACCGGGGCGAAGGAGATCGCCTCCCAGGAAGGCGTCTCGCTCACCTTCATGGCCAAGTTCGACGAGCGCGAGGGCAACTCCTGTCACATCCACCTCTCGCTCAGCGACACCGAAGGACGCAACGCCATGGCCGGGGACGGTCCAGGGGGAATGTCACCGGTGATGCGGCACTTCCTGGCCGGCCAGCTGGCCGCGCTGCGCGACTTCTCCCTTCTCTACGCCCCCAACATCAATTCGTACAAGCGTTTCCGGCCCGGATCCTTCGCGCCCACCGCGGTCGCCTGGGGAGTCGACAACCGGACCTGCGCGCTGCGCGTGGTCGGCCACGGCCGCTCCATGCGGTTCGAGAACCGCCTCCCCGGCGGTGACGTCAACCCCTACCTCGCCGTCGCCGGCCTGGTCGCGGCCGGGCTCTACGGCATCGAGAACCGGCTGGAACTCCCCGAGGTGTGCGCCGGCAACGCCTACACCGCCGACTACGCGCACGTTCCCACGACCCTGCGCGAGGCCGCCGAGCTCTGGGAGAACAGCGAGATCGCCAAGGCCGCCTTCGGCCCCGAAGTGGTCGCCCACTACCGCAACATGGCCCGCGTCGAACTCGACGCCTACGACTCCGCGGTGACCGACTGGGAGCTGCGCCGCTCCTTCGAACGCCTGTAACCCTCACCCTCCCCGAACCCGAACGTCTGTGAGGCACCACGTGTCCGATGTGCTGGCCCCCGACCATCTAGAGGTCCTGAATCCGGCCACCGAGGAAACCGTCGCCATCGTCCCGGCCGCCACACGGGACGATGTCGACGCCGCCGTCGCCCGGGCCGCCGCGGCCCAGCGCGCCTGGGCGGCGGCCGCCCCCGCGGACCGCGCGCGGCTGCTGCGCCGCTTCGCCGCGGTCGTCGACGCGAACATCGAGGAACTGGCCCTGCTGGAGGTCCGTGAAGCAGGCCACACCATCGGCAACGCCCGCTGGGAGGCGGGCAACGTACGCGACCTGCTCGACTTCGCCGCCGGGGGAGTGGAACGCCTCTCGGGCCGCCAGATCCCCGTCGCCGGCGGCATCGACGTCACCTTCCTCGACCCCCTCGGCGTGATCGGCGTGATCGCCCCCTGGAACTTCCCCATGCCGATCGCCGCCTGGGCCCTGGCACCCGCCCTCGCCGCGGGGAACGCCGTCATCCTCAAGCCCGCCGAGACCACCCCCCTCACGGCGCTGCGCCTCGCCGAACTCGCCCTCGAAGCCGGGATCCCCGAGCACCTCTTCCAGGTGCTCCCCGGCCGCGGAGCGGTCACGGGCGACGCGCTCGTCGAACACCCGGGCGTCGCCAAGATCGTCTTCACCGGCTCCACCCGCGTCGGCAAGCAGATCATGGCCAAGTGCGCCGACCGGGTGAAGCGCGTCACCCTCGAACTCGGCGGCAAGAGCCCCAACATCGTCTTCGCCGACGCCGACATCGAGGCCGCCGCGGCCGCGGCCCCGATGTCCTTCCTCGACAACACCGGCCAGGACTGCTGCGCCCGCACCCGGATCCTCGTACAGCGCTCCGCCTACGACCGGTTCCTGGAGCTCCTCGCCCCCGGCATCGAGTCCGTCCTCGTCGGAGACCCGCTCGACGAGAAGACCCAGATGGGCCCGCTCATCTCGCGCGCCCAGCTGGAGCGCGTCCGCTCCTACGTCACCGGCGACCTCACCACCATCCGCGGCAAGGCCCCCGAGGGCCCCGGCTTCTGGTACCCGCCGACCCTCGTCACCGGCGTCGACCCCACCGCGCCCGTGGCCGCCGAGGAGGTCTTCGGCCCGGTGGCCGTCGTCCTGCCCTTCGAGGACGAGGAGGACGCCGTACGCCTGGCCAACGCGACCGAGTACGGCCTCTCCGGCTCCCTCTGGACCCGCGACGTCGGCCGCGCCCTGCGCGTCTCGCGCGCCGTCGCCGCGGGCAACCTGTCCGTCAACTCCCACAGCAGCGTCCGCTACTGGACCCCCTTCGGCGGCTACAAGCAGTCCGGACTCGGCCGCGAGCTCGGACCCGACGCCCTCACCGCTTTCACCGAGACCAAGAACGTCTTCATCAGCACGGAGGCCTGAAGCACATGAGCACTGAAGAGACCGGAACGATCGTCTGCCGCCGCCTGGTCGGCCGCACCGCCGTCATCACCGGAGCCGGCAGCGGCATCGGCCTCGCCACCGCCCGCCGCCTGGCCTCCGAGGGCGCCCACGTCGTCTGCGGCGACATCGACGAGACCGCCGGCAAGGCCGCGGCCGAGGAGGTCGGCGGCACCTTCGTGAAGGTCGACGTCACCGACCCCGAGGAGGTCGAGGCCCTCTTCAAGACCGCCTTCGACACCTACGGCTCCGTCGACATCGCCTTCAACAACGCCGGCATCTCGCCCCCGGACGACGACTCGATCCTCACCACCGGCCTGGAGGCGTGGAAGCGGGTCCAGGACGTCAACCTCACCTCCGTCTACCTCTGCTGCAAGGCCGCCCTGCCCTACATGCAGCGCCAGGGCCGCGGCTCCATCATCAACACCGCCTCCTTCGTCGCCATCATGGGCGCCGCCACCTCCCAGATCTCCTACACCGCCTCCAAGGGCGGCGTCCTGGCCATGTCCCGCGAGCTCGGCGTGCAGTTCGCCCGCGAGGGCATCCGCGTCAACGCCCTGTGCCCGGGGCCCGTCAACACCCCGCTCCTCCAGGAACTGTTCGCCAAGGACCCCGAGCGCGCGGCCCGCCGCCTCGTGCACATCCCGCTCGGCCGCTTCGCCGAACCCACCGAGATCGCCGCCGCCGTCGCCTTCCTCGCCAGCGACGACTCCTCCTTCATCAACGCCACCGACTTCCTCGTCGACGGCGGCATCTCCGGCGCGTACGTCACCCCGCTGTAGACCACACCGCCCCACCGGCCTTCCCCCAGCCGGGCGCCCCGCCAGGCGCCCGGCTGTGCCGTATCCCCACCCCCCCCGAGGAGCAGCATGCGCAGGAACAGAACCGCCACCCTCGCCCTCATCGCGGCCACCGGCTCCGGACTCCTCTTGGCCGCACCCGCCCGGGCGGACCAGAGCTCCTGCCGACCGGCGGTCGTCGGACCCGGCTGGTACGGGGACAACCAGGCCCGCCTCCAACAGCTCGTCGACCGGTACGGCAGCTGCGGCGGACGGCGGCACAAGCCCGTGGCCGTCTTCGACTGGGACAACACCGTCGTCAAGAACGACGTCGGCGACGCGACCATGTACTGGCTGCTGCGCAACGGGAAGATCCGCCGCCCGGCCGACTGGTCCGCCACCAGCCGCTTCCTGACCCCCGCGGCCGCCACCGCCCTCGCCGAGGCCTGCGCCCCCCTCGCCCGGCCCGGAGAACCGCTGCCCACGGGGACCCCGGAGGGAGCCGGCTGCGCCGACGAGATCAACGCCGTCTACGGCACCGCCGCGACCCGCACCGGCGCCCCCGCCTTCGCGGGCTGGGACCGCCGCACCACCGAGCCCTCGTACGCCTGGCTGGCCCAGCTGACGCAGGGCTGGACGGCCCGCGACGTACGCGGCTTCGCCGCCGCCGCCCGCACCGAGAACCTCGCGGCCCCCATCGGCACCACCCAGCAGGTGGGCACGGGCACCGCCACCGGCTGGGTCCGCTACTACGACCAGCAGAAGGACCTGATCAACACCCTGCGCGGGGCAGGCTTCGACGTCTGGATCAGCTCGGCCTCACCACAGCCCGTCGTCGAGGTCTGGGCCAAGGGCGTGGGCATCGACGCCGGCCACGTCATCGGCATCCGCAACACCACCACCCGAGGCGGGAAGTTCACCTCCCGCCTCCAGGGCTGCGGATCCGTCCCGGACGGCGCCGACACGATGATCACCTACATCGACGGCAAGCGCTGCTGGATCAACAAGGAGATCTTCGGCGTGCGCGGCGCGGACGCCGAGAAGGTCCAGCCGCCCGCCCGCCGCCAGGTGTTCGCCGCCGGCGACTCCGACACCGACGTCACGTTCCTGCGCGACGCGACCGCCCTGCGGCTCGTCCTCAACCGCAACAAGAACGAGCTCATGTGCCGGGCGTACGAGAACGGCGACGGCCGCTGGATCGTCAACCCCATGTTCATCGAACCCAAGAAGCAGAAGGCCGCGCCCTACCCGTGCGCGACGACGGGCTACGTCGACCACGACGGCACCAAGGGCCCGGTCCTGCGCCCCGACGCGAGCGTCGTCCCGGACCAGACGGACTCCGTGTACTGACGGGTCGACGGGTCGACGGGACGACCGGGCCCGCCTACAGGAAGGTCTTCCCCTCGCCCCGGTACGTCGGCGCGCTCCCCGTCACCCGGTCGCCCTCGACGAAGTGCAGGGTGTCGAACCGCTCGCACAGCTCCCCGGCCTTCGCGTGCCGGAACCAGACCCGGTCGCCGATCAGCAGGTCGTCGGCCGGGCTGCCGAGCAGCGGCGTCTGGACCTCCCCGGCGCCCTCCTGGGGGTCGTAGCGGAGCCCCTGCGGCAGGTACGGCACCGGCGAGCGGTCCGCACCGGCCGCGCCCGAGGCCGGGTACCCGCCCCCGAGGACCGTCACCACGCCCACCCCGGGCCGTCGGACCACCGGCTGCGCGAACAGCGCCGCCGGACGCCCGCTGAACGTCGTGTAGTTGTCGAACAGTCGCGGCAGGTACAGCCCCGACCCGGCGGCGATCTCGGTGACCGCGTCCTCGGCCGCGGTCTCGGCGACGCTGCCCGTGCCGCCCCCGTTCACGAACTCCAGGTCCGGCACCACCGCCCGCACGGCCCGGACCACCGCCGCCCGCCGGGCCGCCAGCTCCCTGCGGGCCGCGCCCTGCATCAGCCGGATCGCGCGCGAGCGCACCGGCCGGCCGGTCAGCGAGTCCCCGACCCCGGCGACGTGACCCTCGTACGCCATCAGGCCCACCACCCGGAAGCCGGGCCGCTGCGCCACCACCCGCGCCAGCTCCGCCAGTTGCTCGGGATCCCGCAGCGGAGAGCGCCGCGCCCCGACCCGGACCCGCCCGCCGAACAGGTGCAGCGCCGTGTCGAGTTCGAGACAGACCCGGATCTCCTCGGAGCCGCCGTCCCGGGCCCGGTCGATGAGCTCCAGCTGCGCCGGATCGTCCACCATCACCGTCACGGCGGCGGCCAGCTTGGCGTCCCCGGCCAGCTCCCCGAACCCGGCCCGATCCACGGACGGATAGGCGAGCAGCACGTCCTCGAAGCCCGCCCGGGCCAGCCAGATCGACTCCGCCAGGGTGTACGACATGATCCCGGCGAACCCCGGCCGCGCCAGTACGCGTTCCAGCAGCGCGCGGCACCGTACGGACTTGCTGGCCACGCGCACCGGCTTCCCGCCCGCCCGGCGGACCAGGTCGTCGGCGTTGGCGTCGAACGCCTCGAGATCCACGATGGCCAGCGGCGCGTCGAGATGCGCGGTCGCCCGGTCGTACCGGGCCCGGTCGGAAGACATGGCGGCAGCTTGCCAGAGGTCTCTACCGGTGGGTAGGGGTATCCGCGCCTCCGGCGGACCGGGGGCCGCGTACGCACCCCGTAAAGTAGCGGGCAGGCAGCCGTACGGAACGGGGGGCGGAGCCGCCGGATGACCACGACGACACCGCGGAGCGCGGTCACGGCCGAGCCCGACCCGGACCGACCCCCGCCCGCCCGGCCCCGCCGCGGCCCCGCACGGGTACTGGCCGCAGCGGTGTGCGCGACCCTCGGCACCGGCCTCCTCGCCGGAGCCGGCCTCACCGTCTGGTCCGAGCACCGCGCCACGCACCACGCACCCTCCGCCGACGCCGCCTACGGCAAGGCCCGTTCGCTGTGGCACTCCAGTCCGGTGGACAGCCTCCTGCCGCCCGTCCTCTCCGGCCCCGCGGCCGGACCCGGCGGCGCCGACCGCAACTGGACCCGCACCGCCCTGGCCCCCGACGCCGACTGCCCGGTCGCCCTCTCCTCCGAGTGGCAGCACCTGCTCGCCGACACCGGCTGCACCCGCGTGCTCCGCGCCACCTACACCGACGCCACCGGCAGCTCCCTGATCACCGTCGGCCTGGTCTTCACCCCGGCCGACGCCCCCGCGATGGCCGCGCTCACCGGGCGGTTCACCGCCCCGCCCGCCTACGGCTTCGCCGACGCGCAGCGCGGCGCCTGGACCGCGTCCGTGCTCCCCGACGCCCCCGTCGTGCTCTACACGGTGGCCGCCTTCGCCGACGGCCGCCACCTGGACGCGCCCCTGCCCGCCGAGGAACTGATGAAGAAGGACGCCGCGGCCCCCGCCGCCCGGGCCGGCCTCGGCCACGAGGCCAAGGGCCTCGCCGGCCGCGTCGCGGCCGCCGTACGCACCCTCGCCGGCCCGCCCACCCCGGCGCAGGTCCGATGAGCGCGGCCGGCCGTACGGTCGCCGTCGCGCTCGCCACCCTGCTCGCGACCGGCGCCGGCACGCCGCCCGCCGCCGCGGACACCATCCGGGACCGCGAATGGGGCCTGCTGGCGCTGCGCGCCGAGGAGGCCTGGGGCACCACCCGCGGCGACGGGGTCACCGTCGCCGTCCTCGACACCGGGGTCGACGACTCCCACCCCGACCTCGCCGGCCAGGTCCGGGAGGGCACCGACCTCGTCGGCATGGGCGCCGGCCGGGGCGACCGCGCCTGGGCCCGCCACGGCACCGCGATGGCGAGCATCATCGCCGGCCACGGCCACGGCCCCAACCGGGGCCAGGGCGTGCTCGGCGTCGCCCCGCAGGCCAAGATCCTGCCGGTCCGGGTGATCCTGGAGGAAGGGGACCCGGGCCGCGCCCAGGCCCGCGAGTCCAAGGGCGGAGCCCTCGCCGAGGGCATCCGCTGGGCCGCCGACCACGGCGCCGACGTGATCAACCTGTCCCTCGGCGACGACAGCGACTCCGCCCACCACGAGGCGGGCGAGGACGAGGCCGTCCAGTACGCGCTCTCCAAGGGCGTGGTCGTCGTCGCCTCCGCGGGCAACGGAGGCGAGAGCGGCGACCGCGTCTCCTACCCGGCCGCCTACCCGGGCGTGATCGCGGTGACCGCCGTCGACCGGCGCGGCAGGAAGGCCAGGTTCTCCACCCGGAACTGGTACGCCACCGTCAGCGCCCCCGGCGTGGACGTCGTCATCGCCGACCCGGACCGCTCCTACTACGAGGGCTGGGGCACCAGCGCCGCGGCGGCCTTCGTCTCCGGCGCCGTGGCCCTGATCAGGGCCGCCCACCCGGAACTGTCCCCGGCCCAGATCAAGCGGCTGCTGGAGGAGACGGCCTCCGACTCCCCGGCCGGCGGACGCGACGACGCCCGCGGCCACGGGATGGTGGATCCGGCAGCCGCCCTGCAGAAGGCGGAGTCGCTGCGCCCGCAGACTCCGGTGCCCACCCCGGTCCCGGCCGGGCGGACCTACTTCGGCGCGGGCCCCGACCCGGTCCGCCCGCCCGAGCGCGCGGCCCGGCTCGGCGCCCCGGCGGCGGCGGTCCTGGGCGCGGCGCTGCTCGCGCTGGCCTGCGTACTGGCCCGCCGCCCGCGCCCGGGCACCCGGGGGCGGGACGAGGCCGCCGCACAGTGACGGGGCCGCCGCACAGTAGGGTCGGACCGACCGTGGCGAACGAGGCGAACGTGGGACAAGTGGCGAACAAGAACATTCCCGACCCGGGCTTCTCCGACGACGACGGCTCCGCGGACCCCCGGCTGACCGCGGCCCTGGCCGCCTGGTCCGAGGACCGGGCCAAGGAGCCCGAGGTGCTCGCGGCGCTGAAGGGCGCTCGGCTGCTGGTCCCGGTCGTCGCCGTGCTCGGCGAGGTGGAGACCGACCCGGAGACCGGTCTCAAGCGCGAGAAGACCAGCGACATGGCCGTCCCCACGCTGCGGGCGGGCGACCGGCGGGCGCTGCCCGCCTTCACCTCGATCGCCTCGCTCGCCCTGTGGGACCCGGCCGCCCGCCCGGTGGCCGTCCCGCTGCACCAGGCCCTGGCGGCCGCCGCGCACGAGAAGGCCGACACCGTGGTGCTCGACCTGGCCGGCCCGGTCACCTACCAGCTGACCGGCGCCGCGCTGCGCGCGCTCGCCGAGGGCCGCACCGACGCGGACCCGCTGGCCGATCCCGCCGTCCGGGAGGCCGTACGGGCCGCCGTGGCGGCGGAGCCGGCCGTGATCCGCGCCCACCTGGGCCGGGGCGGCGCCGACGCCGACGGGACCCTCGCCGTGGTCCTGGCCGCGGGCGCCGAGACCCCCGCCGCCGCGGGCCGGGTCGCGCGGGCACTGGCGGCGGACGAGACGCTGCGCGCCCGGCTGGTGCGCGGGCTGGACCTGGCGCTGCTGCCGGCCGACGGGCCGGTCCCGCCGGGGCAGCCCCTCTTCAGCCGCTGACCCGGGGACGGACGACGAAAGGGGCCGGGCCCGCCGGGACCTTGCGGGCGGCCCCGCCCCCTCCTAAGCGGGGGGGGGGGGGGATCCGGGGGGCTGCGGCCGGCCGCGGGGCGGGCCCCGCGGGGCCCGCCCCTCTCCCGCCGCGGCCCGGGGCCCGCCCGCCCACGGGGGCCGGCCCCGCCGCACCGTCCCGGCGGGCCCGGCCCCTTCGTACGCGGGGGAGTGCGGGGATCAGGCGTAGACGGGACCGGTGAACTTCTCGCCCGGACCCTGGCCCGGCTCGTCCGGGACGATCGAGGCCTCGCGGAAGGCGAGCTGGAGCGACTTGAGGCCGTCGCGCAGCGGGGCGGCGTGGAAGGAGCTGATCTCGGTGGCGCTGGCGGTCACCAGGCCGGCCAGGGCGTTGATCAGCTTGCGGGCCTCGTCGAGGTCCTTGTGTTCGGAGTCCGGCTTGTCCAGGCCCAGGTTGACCGCCGCGGCGCTCAGCAGGTGCACGGCCACCGTGGTGATGACCTCGACGGCCGGAACCTCCGCGATGTCGCGGGTCATGTCGTCGTAATCGGGAGTGGAAGCGGAAGGCGTCGCGTCAGTCATGCGGACCACGATAGGCCGTGGAGCGGGTTGCCAGGCACGGTGCTAGTATGTACTTCGACCGGCCGGACACCTGCGTGCCCGGCCCACAAGTGGAGGCTCCGATTCTCCCACCTGACCACCCTCCGGGGAGGCAGGTCACCGGTCAGGCGGCATCCATCGTTCCGTACGGACGATGGAAAGCTGCCCGATACTGCGCCCCGCGGTTCGCACGCGATGGTGCTCCGGTTGCTTTGGAGCCCCCGCCTGTGCCCGGCGGGGTTTTTTGATTCTCCCGCTCGGTCGGTCTGACGGAAATACACGTCAGCGGCTGTCTGCCAGGCAGTCGTGTGGTGCTACCGAGGAGGATCCATCAGCACCGAGCCCCGCATCAACGACCGGATTCGCGTTCCCGAGGTTCGACTCGTCGGTCCCAGCGGTGAGCAGGTCGGCATCGTGCCGCTTGCCAAGGCGCTTGAGCTCGCGCAGGAGTACGACCTCGACCTGGTCGAGGTAGCGGCCTCCGCACGCCCGCCGGTCTGCAAGCTCATGGACTACGGCAAGTTCAAGTACGAGTCGGCCATGAAGGCCCGTGAGGCGCGCAAGAACCAGGCGCACACGGTCATCAAGGAAATGAAGCTCCGGCCGAAGATCGACCCGCACGACTATGACACCAAGAAGGGTCACGTCGTTCGGTTCCTCAAGCAGGGCGACAAGGTCAAGATCACGATCATGTTCCGTGGTCGCGAGCAGTCCCGGCCGGAACTCGGCTACCGACTGCTGCAGCGTCTCGCTTCGGACGTCGAGGAGCTCGGCTTCATCGAGTCGAACCCGAAGCAGGACGGCCGAAACATGATCATGGTCCTCGGTCCGCACAAGAAGAAGACCGAGGCCATGGCCGAAGCCCGCGAGGCGCAGGCCGCCCGCAAGGCCGAGCGCCAGGGTGTCGCCGCCACCGACGAGGCGGCTCCTTCCGAGGAGACCGCTCCCGCCGAGGCGTCCGCCACCGAGGGATCCGAGGTCACCGAGGCGCCCGCCGACGAGGCGAACGCCGAGGCCTGATTCCGAGGCAGCCTGTCTCGGAATCACCCGACACAACATGACGCTCCCGCCCGCCGGTCCCATTCGGGCCGGCGAGGGAGCGCCACCGACGAGGAGATAACGGCGCCATGCCGAAGAACAAGACGCACAGCGGTACCAAGAAGCGCTTCAAGGTCACCGGCTCCGGCAAGGTGCTCCGCGAGCGCGCCGGCAAGCGCCACCTGCTCGAGCACAAGTCGTCCCGTGTCACCCGCCGCCTGACCGGCAACGCGGAGATGGCTCCCGGCGACGCCGCGAAGATCAAGAAGCTTCTCGGCATCTGACGTCTCCGCTCCCGTACCGGGAGCGGATGAACGTCGAGACCGGGACCCCATCGAATTTCCGGGTCGTGTGAAGACACCCACGGCCCCGCTACAAGGAGTAAAAAGTGGCACGCGTCAAGCGGGCAGTCAACGCCCACAAGAAGCGCCGGGCGATCCTCGAGGCGGCCTCCGGCTACCGCGGTCAGCGTTCGCGCCTGTACCGCAAGGCCAAGGAGCAGGTCACCCACTCGCTGGTCTACAACTTCAACGACCGCAAGAAGCGCAAGGGCGACTTCCGTCAGCTGTGGATCCAGCGCATCAACGCCGCTGCCCGCCAGAACGGCATGACGTACAACCGCCTCATCCAGGGTCTGAAGGCCGCGAACATCGAGGTGGACCGCAAGATCCTCGCCGAGCTCGCCGTCAACGACGCCAACGCGTTCGCCGCGCTGGTCGAGGTCGCGCAGAAGGCCCTCCCGGCCGACGTCAACGCCCCCAAGGTCGCTGCCTAAGGGCTAGCCGGCCCGCTCCACGCGGCCGGCCCCCACGGACCCGCAGGCATTCGCCTGCGGGTCCGTGTGCTTTGCAGGCACCACACCGCCACGGAACCCCGAAAGAGAACCGCAGACACATGGGTCACCCCGACGAGCTGATCTCCCCCCGATCCCCGCGGGTGGCCGCAGCCAGGCGCCTGGCGCGGCGCAACTTCCGCACCAAGGAGCGCCGGTTCATCGCCGAGGGCCCCCAGGCGGTCCGCGAGGCCGTCGAGCACCGCGGAGCCGAGGGCGCGTCGACCCTGATCGAGCTGTTCGCCACCGTCGAGGCGGCCGAGCGCTACGCGGACATCGTCGAAGCCGCCCGCAAGGCCGGGGCGCGCGTGCACCACGCCTCCGACGAGGTGCTCGCCGAGGTCTCCCAGACCGTCACCCCGCAGGGCCTCGTCGGTGTCTGCCACTTCCTCGACTCGCCGTTCGAGGAGATCCTGGGGGCCCGGCCCAAGCTGGTCGCCGTCCTCGCGCACGTCCGCGACCCCGGCAACGCCGGCACGGTGCTGCGCTGCGCCGACGCCGCCGGCGCCGATGCCGTCGTCCTGACCGACGCCTCCGTGGACCTGTACAACCCCAAGTCCGTACGGGCCTCCGTGGGCTCCCTGTTCCACCTGCCGGTGGCGGTCGGCGTCCCGGTGGAGCAGGCCGTCGAGGGGCTGCGCGCGGCGGGCGTACGGATCCTCGCGGCAGACGGGGCCGGCGAGGACGACCTGGACGCCGAGCTGGACGCCGGCACCATGGGCACCCCCTCCGCCTGGGTCTTCGGCAACGAGGCGTGGGGCCTGCCCGAGGAGACGCGGGCGCTCGCGGACGCCGTCGTACGGGTCCCCATCCACGGCAAGGCCGAGAGCCTGAACCTCGCGACGGCCGCCGCCGTGTGCCTCTACGCGTCCGCGCGTGCACAGCGGGCGCCCGGAGGGTGCCGCTCCGTGACCCCCAGCTAGTACTGTGGCGGCCCGGGGGCCCACTGTGCCACTCGGAGATGTGGGGTACGGGGACATGACCGTCGGTACGAACAGCACACCGGGAGCCACGGGCGCCGCGGACGCGGCCGCGGAGCGGTTCCGGGGTGCCTCCGAAGCCCCGGCAGCCGCCCACGAGCTGCGCGGAGTGCCCCCGCAGGGGGTGGGACGCGCCCGCGACCGCGCGCAGCCGCCGTCCGCGCCCGTCCCCGGCGCGGCCGCCCGCATCGGTGTTCCCGCGCGGGCCGCCGCCGGCTCGGGCCCAGGGTCCGCCCGTGCGGCCCACGAAGCCCGTGACACCGGTGACGCGAGAGGTGCCCGCGATGCCCGCGATGCCCGTGATCCCCACGGCGTGAGCGGCGACGAAGGGCACGGCTTCGGGGTCGATCCCGACGAGCTGCCCGACGGGCTGGTCGTCGCCGACGACACCGGCCGCGTGATCTGCTTCAACCGGGCGGCCGCCCGCATCACCGACATCGCGGCGCACGAGGCCCTCGGAACCCGCATCGACCGGGCCCTCCCACTGGAGGACCTCGAAGGCCGCCGCTGGTGGACTCTGACCGACCCGTACGGGGGGCTCGCGACCCGGCGCGGGCAGCCCGAGCGGAACCTCCTGCTCCCCGGCGGCCGCGAGGTGCTCGTGTCGGCCAGCTACGTCCGTACGCACCCCACGGGCCCGCTGCGCCGCCTCGTCGTCACCCTGCGCGGCACCGAGGCCCGCCGCCGCACCGAGCGCAGTCACGCCGAGCTGATCGCCACCGTCGCCCACGAGCTGCGCTCCCCGCTGACCTCCGTCAAGGGCTTCACCGCTACGCTCCTCGCCAAATGGGAGCGGTTCACCGACGACCAGAAGCGGCTGATGCTGGAGACCGTCGACGCCGACGCCAACCGGGTCACCCGCCTGATCGCCGAGCTCCTGGACATCTCCCGGATCGACTCCGGCCGCCTGGAGGTCCGCCGCCAGCCGGTGGACATCGCCACCGCCGTCGGCCGCCACGTGCAGGCGCTGACCGCCAACGGACAGGAACCGGAACGGTTCCTCGTCAGCGTCAGCCGTCCGCTGCCCGATCTGTGGGCCGACCCGGACAAGATCGACCAGATCCTGGGCAACCTCCTGGAAAATGCGGTGCGGCACGGGGAAGGAACGGTCACCATCGACGTGATGCCGCACGAGAAGGGAACCGCCGTCACCGTGACCGACGAAGGCCCCGGGATCCCCGAGGAGTCGATGAGCCGCGTCTTCACCCGTTTCTGGAGGGGGAGCAAGCGCGGCGGCACCGGCCTGGGCCTGTACATCGTCAAGGGGATCGTGGAGGCGCACGGCGGCACCATCACGGTCGGCCGCGGCCCCGGCGGCGGCGCCGAGTTCCGATTTATCCTGCCCGTGAGCGCCCCGGCGTACCTCACGCAGTAACCCTGCGGAGAGTCTTGCCAGGCGGCCCACGGGCTCCTTCACCCCCGGCGGCCTTTAGACTCGTCCTTTGGCACCTTTGTGTCCCGATGACGAACTTCTCGAGTCGCGCACGGGACCACCAGCCAGCCATCGGAAGTACGGGAAGAGATGTCGGCACCGAACAAGTCGTACGACCCTGTCGAGGTCGAGGCACTGAAACCGGAAGAGATCGAGCGCATGCGGGACGAGGCGCTCGCCGCCTTCGCGTCCGCCGGCGACCTCGACGCGCTGCGCGAGGCGAAGACCGCGCACATGGGCGACCGCTCGCCCCTGGCGCTCGCCAACCGCGAGATCGGCGCCCTGCCGCCCCAGGCCAAGGCCGAGGTGGGCAAGCGCATGGGCCAGGCCCGCGGCGCCGTGAACAAGGCCTTCGGGGCCCGCACGCTGCAGCTGGAGGCCGAGCGCGACGAGCGGGTGCTGGTCGAGGAGGCCGTGGACGTCACGCTGCCTTACGACCGCGTCCCGGCCGGCGCCCGCCACCCCCTGACCACCCTGATGGACCGCATCGCGGACATCTTCGTGGGCATGGGGTACGAGGTCGCCGAGGGCCCCGAGGTCGAGGCGGAGTGGTTCAACTTCGACGCCCTCAACTTCACGCCCGACCACCCGGCACGCCAGATGCAGGACACCTTCTTCGTCCGGGGCCCCGAGGGCACCGAGGGCGACGAGTCCGGTGTCGTGCTGCGCACCCACACCTCCCCGGTGCAGGCGCGCTCGCTGCTGGAGCGCAAGCCCCCCGTCTACATCGTCTGCCCGGGCCGCGTGTACCGCACCGACGAGCTCGACGCGACGCACACCCCCGTCTTCCACCAGGTCGAGCTGCTCGCCGTGGACGAGGGCCTGACCATGGCGGACCTCAAGGGCACCATGGACCACATGGTCCAGGAGCTCTTCGGCGAGGGCACCACCACGCGCCTGCGCCCGCACTTCTTCCCCTTCACCGAGCCGTCCGCCGAGATGGACATGCAGTGCTACGTGTGTCGCGGCGAGTCGGTGGGCAACCCCGACCGCCCGTGCCGTACCTGCTCCAGCGAGGGCTGGATCGAGCTCGGCGGCTGCGGCATGGTCAACCCCAAGGTGCTCGTGGCCTGCGGTGTGGACCCCGAGAAGTACAGCGGGTTCGCCTTCGGGTTCGGCATCGAGCGGATGCTGATGTTCCGCCACAACGTTGAAGACATGCGAGACATGGTCGAAGGTGACGTTCGTTTCACCCGGCCGTTCGGGAGTGAGATCTGATGCGCGTCCCGCTTTCCTGGCTGCGGGAGTACGTCGACCTCCCCGCGGGCGAGACCGGCCGTGACGTGGCGGCCAAGCTCGTCGACGCCGGCCTCGAGGTCGAGACCGTCGAGCAGCTCGGCGCCGGCCTCAAGGGCCCCCTCGTCGTCGGTCAGGTGCTGACCATCGAGGAGCTCGAAGGGTTCCGCAAGCCGATCCGCTTCTGCACGGTCGACGTCGGCCGGGCCAACGGCACCGGCGAGCCGCAGGAGATCGTCTGCGGCGCCCGGAACTTCGTCGTCGGCGACAAGGTCGTCGTGGTCCTGCCCGGCGCCGTGCTGCCCGGCGACTTCGCGATCGCCTCGCGCAAGACGTACGGCCGCACCTCGCACGGCATGATCTGCTCCGGCGACGAGCTCGGCATGGGCGACGACGGCGGGCACGGCATCATCGTGCTGCCGCCCGAGCACGAGGTCGGCACCGACGCGATCGAGCTGCTCCAGCTCGTCGACGAGGTCCTCGACATCGACATCACCCCGGACCGCGGCTACTGCATGTCCATGCGCGGTGTCGCCCGCGAGGCGGCGACCGCGTACGGCCTGCCGCTGCGCGACCCGGCGCTGCTCGACGTCCCGGCGCCGAACTCGTACGGCTACCCGGTGAAGATCGCCGACCCGTCCGGCTGCGACCGCTTCACCGCGCGCACCGTCACCGGTCTCGACCCCGACGCGCGCTCCCCGATCTGGCTGACCCGCCGCCTGCAGAAGGCGGGCATGCGCCCGATCTCGCTCGCCGTGGACATCACGAACTACGTGATGCTGGAGCTCGGCCAGCCGCTGCACGCCTACGACCGCTCGCGGATCGACGGCGCCATCGGCGTCCGCCGTGCCGAGCAGGGCGAGAAGTTCACCACCCTCGACGGGGTCAAGCGCACGCTCGACGCCGAGGACCTGGTGATCACCGACGACAGCGGCCCGATCGGCCTCGCCGGTGTCATGGGCGGCGCCAACACCGAGATCGCCGACTCCGTCACCGACCCGGAGACCGGCGCCGTCACCGGCACCACCGAGGTGGTCGTGGAGGCCGCGCACTTCGACTCCGTGTCGATCTCGCGCACCGCCCGCCGCCTCAAGCTGTCCTCCGAGGCGTCCAAGCGCTTCGAGCGGGGCGTCGACCCGCAGGCCGCCGCCGCGGCCGCGCAGCGGACCGTCGACCTGCTCGTGCTGCTCGCGGGCGGCACCGCCGAGGCCGGCGTCACCGAGGTCACCGCCCCGGGCGCGCCGCGCACCATCGCGATGGCCGCGGACCACCCGGACCGGGTCGCGGGCATGGAGTACGGCCGCGAGACCGTCGTGCGCCGCCTTCAGGAGATCGGCTGCGACGTCTACGGCCAGGACGAGCTCGTCGTCACCGTGCCGTCGTGGCGGCCCGACCTCGCCGCGCCCAACGACCTCGCCGAAGAGGTCATCCGGCTGGAGGGCTACGGGAACCTCCCGTCGACGCTCCCGCAGGTGCCGTCCGGCCGCGGTCTGACCGCCCGGCAGCAGCTGCACCGCCGGGTGGGCCGCGCGCTGGCCGGCGCGGGCTACGTCGAGGCGCTGAGCTACCCGTTCATCGGCGAGGGCGTCTTCGACCAGCTCCAGCTCCCGGCGCACGACGCGAGCCGCCAGGTCGTCAAGCTGGTCAACCCGCTCTCCGACGAGGAGCCGGCGCTGCGCACCACGCTGCTGCCGGGTCTGCTCGGCGCGCTGCGCCGCAACGACAGCCGGGGTAGCCACGACCTCGCGCTCTTCGAGACCGGTTCCGTCTTCCGGGCGGGCGACCGGCCGGGCGTCGCCGTACGACTGCCCGTCGACCGGCGTCCCACGGACGAGGAGATCGCCACCCTGAACGCGGCCCTGCCCGCGCAGCCGCGGTACGCCGCGGTCGTGCTGGCCGGCGCGCGCGAGCAGGCCGGCTGGTGGGGCAAGGGCCGTCCGGCCGACTGGGCCGACGCGGTCCAGGCGGCGCGTGCGCTGGCCGTCGAGGCCGGTGCCGAGCTGGTGGTCCGCCAGGGCCAGTACGGCCCGTGGCACCCGGGCCGGTGCGCCGAGCTGCTCGTCACCCTGGACGGGGTGGAGACGGTCATCGGTCACGCCGGTGAACTGCACCCGCGCGTGGTCAAGGCCATGGGCCTGCCGGCCCGTAGCTGCGCGATGGAGCTCGACCTGGACCGCCTCGCGGCGGCCGGCGGCGAGGCCCTGCGGGCGCCCCGGATCTCCTCCTTCCCGGTGGCGACCCAGGACGTCGCGCTGATCGTGGACGAGTCGGTCCCGGCGTCGGCGGTGGAGGCCGCGCTGCGCAAGGGCGCGGGCGAGCTGCTGGAGTCGCTGCGGCTGTTCGACGTGTTCACCGGTGCGCAGGTGGGCGAGGGCAAGAAGTCCCTGGCGTACGCGCTGCGGTTCCGCGCGGCGGATCGCACGCTGACGGCGGAGGAGTCCACGGCTGCCCGTGACGCGGCCGTTGCCCTCGCGGGCGAGCGGACCGGGGCGGTGCTGCGCGGCGCGTAGCGCCGTAGTTCCCCTGAGGGGTGTGCCTGGTTCGCCGGGTACACCCCTCACCCGTTCCGGTGACCCGCCCGTGCGCCCCCGCGGCACCGCTGTCGGGGGCGCCGCCCCCGAACCCCCGCGCCTCAAACGCCGGCGGGGCCGGATGTGGCTGAGGCTGGATTGCCCGCAGGGCAATTTCAGCCTCGCCGGCGTTTGAGGCGCCGCCGGAGGCAAACCAGCCCGCCGGCGTTTGAGGCGCGGGGTCTGGGGCGGAGCCCCGGAGAGGGGGGAGGTCCGGCTCGGCCGGGCCGGGCGACCAACCTGGCACCGGCGGAGCCGGACGGCGCCGCCCGCCTGCCGTGGAGTGTCGGGCAGACAGCAGAGCGGGCGGCGCTGTGACGGGTCGTCGCACTGTACGAGGGGGAGCCGACGACCCGGGCTGCCTCTTTGGCGAGGCCCTTAAGTGAAGCGCTCCACACGGTCCGTGCGGCAGAGTGCGTATCGCATTTATGCGCGTACTTGGTTCACACCCCGTGTGAACCCCGCACCCACTAGCCTGGGAGCGACGAGCCCCGGGAGCGGCCCATGCAGCCCAATGTCCTGCTCGATGCCCTCCTCTCGGAGGCGGGCATGTCCCACGCCGGACTCGCCGCGTACGTGAACCAGGCGGGCCGCAGCCGGGGTCTCGCCCTGCGCTACGAACACACCGCCGTCACACGGTGGTTGAAGGGCCAGCGCCCCCGCGGCCAGGTCCCCGACCTGATCTGCGAGGTGCTCGGCGGCCGGCTGCGCAGGCCCGTGGGGCTGGACGACATCGGGCTCGGGGTGCCCGGCCAGGCCGCCCCGCCGGGGGCCTCGCCGCTGAGCGGGTTCGTGGACCGGGCGGCGGCCCTGTGGCGGTCGGACGGGCAGGCGCGGCCGCACCTGCTCACCGCGGAGGCCGTCACCGGGACCCCCGCGGTCATCCCGGTGTGGGAGTGGGAGAACCCGCCCGAGGACGCCGACGTGTCGCGGGACGGCCCCGACCGGATCGGGCCCGAGCACATCGAGATCCTCAAGGCGGCCCGCGCGCACTACGAGTTGATGTACCGCCGGGCCGGCGGGGTGGCCACCCGGGACCGGATCGTGCGCTTCCTGGGCACCGAGACCGCGCCGATGCTGCGCGGGAGTTACTCCGACGATCTCGGCCGCCGGCTCCACCGGGCCACCGGCTCCCTCGTGGCGGTCGCCGGGATCTGCGCGTACGACTCGGACGCGCACGGGCTCGCCCAGCGCTACTTCCACCAGGCGCTGCGGCTGGCGAAGGCGAGCGGGGACCGCGGGCTCGGGGCGTACGTGATCGCGCTGATCGTCAACCAGTGCCTGCACCTGCGCGAGTACCGCCAGGCCGTCGCCTTCGCCGAGGCCGCGCTGCGCGCCGCGGGCCGGCACACCACGCCGGCGCTGGCCTCCGACCTCTACGCGATGCAGGCCAAGGCGTACGCCCAGCTCGGGGACACGGCGGCGGCTCTGGAGTGCATCCGCAGCGCCGAGGCGGCCGCCGAGCGGATCCGGCCGGGCAGCGAGCCGGACGAGACGGGCTACGTGCAGCCCGGCCTGGTCAACGTGCAGGTGGCCGAGGCGCTGTTGAGCCTCGGGGACCTGTCCGCGGCCCACGAGCAGGCCACCGCGGCCGTCGGCACCCCCGCGCACGACCGGGGGCGGGTGCACCGGCTGGCGATGCTGTGCGAGATCCAGTTGCGCCAGGGCGAGGCCGACCGGGCGGTGGCCGCGGCGGCCGAAATGGCCCACCGGGCCAGGGGGATGGAGTCGCTGCGCCTGCGGGACCGGCTGCGGGCGGTCCGCGAGCAACTGCTGACCAGCGGCTGCTCGGGTGCGGAGGAGACCGCGGAGCTCATCGACGGGGCGCTGCGCGTTCCCCTGTGACGGCGCGAACTGCTGCCATGTTGCCACCAATTCCGAACGGAAGGCGGCAGGACCGTGCAGTGGACGAACCTGAGTGAGCAGACCGTGTACAAGAACCGCTGGTTCGACGTGAACCTGGCGGACGTGGAACTCCCCGACGGCCGGCACCTGGACCACTTCGTCATCCGGCTGCGCCCGGTGGCCGTCGCCACGGCCGTCAACGAGGCGAACGAGGTGCTGCTGCTGTGGCGGCACCGCTTCATCACCGACAGCTGGGGCTGGGAACTGCCCGCCGGGGTGGTCGAGGACGGGGAGTGCGTCGAATCGGCGGCGGCCCGTGAGATGGAGGAGGAGTCGGGCTGGCGGCCCGGCCCGCTCCACCACCTGATGACCGTGGAGCCGTCCAACGGGCTGACCGACGCCCGTCACCACCTGTTCTGGGCGGACGGGGCCACGTACGTCGGCCATCCCGAGGACGACTTCGAGTCCTCACGGCGCGAGTGGGTCCCCCTGGGGCTCGTGCCGGACATGATCGCGCGCGGTGAGATCCCGGCCGCCAACATGGCGGCCGGGCTGCTGCTCCTGCATCACCTCAGGCTGGGCGGACGGCCGTAGGGACGTCTTGCGGAGCGGGCGGGGTCAGCCGTACGGGTAGAAACCGGAGCCCGTCTTGCGGCCCAGGCGGCCCGCGTCGACCATCCGCTGGAGCAGCGGGGGAGCGGCGTACAGCGGCTCCTTGTACTCGGCGTACATGGAGTCGGCGATGGAGACGATGGTGTCCAGGCCGATCAGGTCCGACAGCTTCAGCGGGCCCATCGGGTGGGCGCAGCCGAGCTCCATGCCGTTGTCGATGTCCTCGCGGCTCGCGATGCCGGACTCGAACATCCGGATCGCCGAGAGCAGGTACGGGACGAGGAGCGCGTTCACCACGAAACCGGACCGGTCCTGGGCGCGGACGGCGTGCTTGCCCAGCACGTCCCGCACCAGGGCCTCGGCGCGCTTGACCGTCTCGTCGCCCGTGGTCAGCGCGGGGATCAGCTCGACGAGCTTCTGCACCGGGGCCGGGTTGAAGAAGTGGATGCCGATGACCTGGTCGGGCCGCGAGGTCGCGACGGCCAGCTTGACCAGCGGGATCGAGGAGGTGTTGGAGGCCAGGATCGCGTCCGGGCGGGTGATCACCTGGTCGAGGATCTGGAAGATCTCCGTCTTGACCTGCTCGTTCTCGACGACGGCCTCGATGACGAGGTCGCGGTCGGCGAACTCGCCGAGGTCGGTGGTGAAGGTGAGGCGGGCCAGGGTGGCGTCCCGCTCCTCCTCCGTGATCTTGCCGCGTTCGGCGGCCTTGGTCAGCGAGTTGTACAGCCGGGTACGTCCGATCTCCAGGGCCTCGCCCGTGGTCTCGGCGACCTTGACCTCAAGGCCACTGCGGGCGCACACCTCCGCGATACCCGCGCCCATCTGGCCACAGCCCACTACGCCGACCCGTGTGATGTCGGAAGGGAGGTCAGTCACTTCGTGCCTTTCGCTGCTCATCCGTCGGCGGGTCCCCCGTACGATTCCGGCGCCCGCCACGCCCCCCGACGTTACTCCCGACCTTGCGCCGGGCGGGGGGCCGGGGCGGGCATGCTGGGTCACACCGTCCAATGTCACTCAGCGAAACGGAGCAGTCACATGGCGCGCATCGGTCGACGGGAACTGCTGGCGGGAGCGGCGGGGGTGATCGCGGCGGCCACGGCCGGGCCGGGCGCCGCGGCGGCCCCGAGGACATCGGCGCCGCCGGCCGGAGGGATCCCGGCCCGGGCGACCGCCGCGGAGTTCCGGGGGATGTGGATCGCCACCGTCTCCAACGTGGACTGGCCCTCCCGGGCCGGGCTCTCCGCCTCCCGGCAGCGGGCCGAGCTGATCTCCCTCCTCGACACGGCCGTCAAGCGGCGGCTCAACGCGGTGATCCTCCAGGTGCGGCCGGCCGCCGACGCGTTGTGGCCCTCGCGGCTGGAACCCTGGTCGCAGTGGCTGACCGGGCAGCAGGGGGAGGACCCGGGCTGGGACCCGTTGGGCACGGCCGTCACCGAGGCGCACGCCCGCGGGCTGCAGCTGCACGCCTGGTTCAACCCGTACCGCGTGGCCAACCACACCGACCTCGACCTGTTGGCGGAAGGCCACCCGGCCCGGCGCAACCCCGACTGGACCGTCGAGTACGGCGGGAAGCTCTTCTACAACCCCGGCATGCCCGAGGTGCGGCGCTTCGTGCAGGACGCCATGCTCGACGCCGTCACCCGGTACCCGGTCGACGGGGTGCACTGGGACGACTACTTCTACCCCTACCCGGTGGAGGGGGAGTACTTCGACGACGACGAGGCCTACGAGGAGCACGGCGGCGACTTCGCCTCCCGCGCCGCCTGGCGCCGCTCCAACACCGACGCCCTGGTCCGCGAGATGTCCGCGCGACTTCGCGCGCTGCGGCCCGCGGTGCGGTTCGGCATCAGCCCGTTCGGGGTGTGGCGCAACTCCGACACCGACCCGCTCGGATCACCGACGCGGGCCGGCGTGGCGACGTACGACGACCTGTACGCGGACACCCGCAAGTGGGTCAAGGAGGGCTGGATCGACTACGTCGTGCCCCAGGCGTACTGGTACATCGGGCACCCGAGCGCCGACTACGCGGCCCTCGTCCCCTGGTGGGCGCGCACCGTGGCGGGTACGAACGTACGGCTGTACGTGGGGGAGGCGCTCTACCAGTGCAGCCCCGACAGCTCCACCGCCGCCTGGCGCGACCCGCGCGAGATGTCGCGGCACGTGACGTTCGCGCGGAAGTACCCGCAGGTCCGCGGCCACGTCTGGTTCTCCGCCAAGAACGTGGCCGCGGATCCCAACGGGGCGATGGCCAGGGCGGTCGCCGATCACTACCCGACGGCGGCGGCGCTTCGTTGAGTCAGTGTGCGGGCTCCGCCGGGTGCTTCACGACGCAGTCGGGGCCCGGAGACATGACTGCCTCGTGGCCGTCCTGGAAACGGACCCGGTAGGGAGGGGTGCCGTTCTCTCCGAGTACCTGAGTGATCTCACCGATCTTGTCGTGCTGTCCCACGACCCGGCCGTGCTGCACCAGCTGGTCGCCCTCGGTCGCTCGCATAACTGACCTCCTCGGTGGCGGTCCGATCCGGTGCTAGCAGTTTAGGTCGACTCGGGGTCATTTGACCCGCTGGGTCACCGCGATGCAGACCAGGACCGCGCAGGCGGCGACCGGCGCGGCCGGGGAGAGGTGCTCGCCGAGCAGCGCGATCGACCAGACCAGCGTCAGCAGCGGCTGCGCGAGCTGGAGCTGGCTGGCGCGCGGGGCTCCGATCTCGGCCATGCCGCGGTACCAGACGTACAGCCCGAGGAAGGTGGAGCCGGCCGCGGCCCAGATCAGGCCCGCCAGCCCCTGGCCGGTGAGGTGCACCGGCTCGTACGCGAGACCGAGCGCGGAACCGGCCAGGCTCAGCGGCAGGCACAGCACCAGGGCCCAGCCGATCACCTGCCAACCCGGCATCAGCCGCGCGAGGCGCCCGCCCTCGGTGTACCCGGCCGCGCACACCAGCAGCGCGGCGAACAGGTAGCCGTCGCCGAGCGAGAGGGCGCCGCCGCTCTGGCCGAGGGTGAAGCCGAGCACGACCAAGGCGCCGGCGACGGCCGCGATCCAGAAGGTCCGCGAGGGGCGGGCGCCGGTGCGCACGGCGGACAGCGCGGCGGTGGTCAGCGGCAGCAGTCCGACCACGACGGCGGCGTGCGAGGTCGTGGAGGTCCGGAGGGCGAGCGTGGTCAGCATCGGGAAGCCGACGACCACGCCCGCGGCGACGACGACGAGACCCACCCGGTGCTCGCGGCGGGGGAGCGGCACGCGCAGGGCGAGCAGGAACCCGGCCGCGAGGAGGGCCGCGAGCACGCTGCGCAGGGAGACCAGCGACCACGGTCCGAAGCTCCGCAGCCCCCACGCCGTGGCGGGGAAGGTCAGCGAGAAGGCGAAGACGCCGAGCGAGGCGAGGATCGTGCCGCGGCCGAGCGATCCGGAGAGCGGGCTCGTCACCGCTATCGTGGTCGGGCGGGTAGCGCTATTGTGTGCTGTCATGTATGAGCGTAGCAGTGTCGCGGAATTGGCGGATTCGCTGAGGTCCGAACTCAACCGCTACTCGATAGGTGGAAAGCTCCCGTCGAGTCGGGCCCTGGTCGAGCGCTATCGGGTCAGCCCGGTCACCGTCTCGCGGGCGCTGGCGCAACTCGCCGCCGAGGGCCTGGTCGTCACCCGCCCCGGCTCCGGGGTCTTCCGGGCCCGGCCGCGCACGGCGGTGCAGCCGGCCGGGGACACCTCCTGGCAGGAGGTCGCGCTCAGCGCGGAAGGGGCCGGGGACATCGTCCCGCGCTCCGTCGACGCCGGAGGGGTCCTCGTCTCGCTGGCCACTCCGCCGGCCGGGGTCATCGAGCTCAACGGCGGCTACCTGCACCCCTCCCTCCAGCCCGAGCGGGCCATGGCCGCCGCGCTGGCCCGGGCCGGGCGGCGCCCCGGGGCCTGGGGGCGTCCTCCCGTCGAGGGGCTGCCCGAGCTGCGCGACTGGTTCGCGCGGGAGATCGGCGGCGCGGTCGTCGCCGCGGACGTGCTGATCACCGCGGGCGGGCAGAGCGCGCTGGCCGCGGCCATGCGGGCGCTCGCCCCGCCGGGGGCCCCGATCCTGGTGGAGTCGCCGACCTATCCCGGGCTGTTGGCCATCGCCCGGGCCTCCGGATGCCGGCCGGTGCCCGTCCCGGTGGACGCGGACGGGGTCCGGCCGGAGCTGCTGGCCGCCGCCTTCGAGGCCACGGGTGCGCGGGTGTTCGTGTGCCAGCCGCTGTTCCAGAACCCGACCGGGTCCGTGCTGGCCGCGGAGCGGCGGCCCGAGGTGCTGCGCATCGCGCGGGCCGCCGGCGCCTTCGTCGTTGAGGACGACTACGCCCGCAACCTGGCCCACGAGGACAGCGGGCCGCTGCCCGCGACCCTGGCCGCCGAGGACGCGGACGGGGTGGTGGTGCACGTCCGGTCGCTGACCAAGCCCACCTCGCCCAGCCTGCGGGTGGGCGCCATCGCGGCCCGCGGCCCGGTCGTGGACCGGCTGCGCGCCATCCAGGTCGTCGACAGCTTCTTCGTGCCCCGGCCGCTCCAGGAGGCCGCCCTGGAGCTCGTGGGCGCCCCCGCCTGGCCCCGCCACCTGCGCAACGTCGCCGCCGATCTGCGCCACCGCCGGGACGTCCTCGCCGGAGCGCTGCGGCGGGAGCTGCCCGGGCTGACGCTGCCGCACCTGCCCATCGGCGGCTACCAGTTGTGGGTGCGACCACCGGGAAGCGGCGACGACACCGCTTACGCGGCGGAGGCCATGCGGGCGGGGGTCGCGGTGTCGCCGGGGCGCCCGTACTTCTGTGCCGAACCGCCGGGTCCGCACGTCAGGCTGAGTTTCGCCGGGGTGTCCGGTCCGGGGGAACTGGTGGAGGCGGTCCGGCGGCTGCGCGCGGCCCTGCCGTCGGGCGGGGTCGGTCAGGACGCTTGACCCCGTGCGGCGCGGGGCTCACCATCGCCGCATGCATGTTCGGGTTTCGCTCGTCGCCGCAGCCCGTGGTTCCTCGCTGCTCGCCGAGCGCTTCGACGACGACCGCCCCCTCGACGGTCCGGGCCGGCACGCGGTGGCGAGTGCCGCACCCGAGCTCGCCCGGCTGGGCGCGGCCGAGTTGCGCTACTGCTCGCCGAGTTCGCGCAGCCGGGCCACCGGCCAGGCCCTCGGGTACGCGCCGCTCGTCCAGCCCGCGCTGCGGGAGTGCGACATGGGCCGCTGGCGGGGGCTGACCCTGGCCGAGGTGACCGCCCACGAGCCGGGTGCGGTGGACGTGTGGCTCACCGACCCGCGGGCGGCGCCGCACGGCGGGGAGTCCCTGCTCGCGTTCATCTCGCGGATCGGCGGCTGGCTCGACACCCGGCCGGCGGACGACGGGGGCGCGATCGTGGCGGTGGCGGAACCCTCGGTCGTCCGGGCGGCCCTGGTCTACGCGCTGAAGGCGCCCCCGCTGACGTACTGGAACGTGGACGTCCGCCCGCTGTCCACGATGACCCTCACCGGGTGGTCCGGACGCTGGCACCTCTCGCTCCAGGCCCCGGTCCAATTCGGTTGAGGGCCTGGTGGGAGGCGGTCTAGCCTGCCCCGATGAGCGGAATCGAGATCACCACCCTGGCGGAGCGACCCGAACTGGCCGGTCGGCTCTGGGACATGAAGGACTCCTGGCCCGAGTTCGCCCAGCACGACGCGTTGGCCTGGCTGCTGTACCCGCGGATGGTCGCCGAGTTCCCCGAGTACGTCCTGATCGCCACCGACGGCGACACCGTCGTCGCCCGGGGCTTCAGCCTGCCGTTCGCTCAGCACGCGCCGGGCCGCGACGGTGTGCTGCCCGCCCAGGGCTGGGACCGCATCCTGATGTGGGCCTTCTCCGACCGGCGGCGCGACGTCGAGCCCGACACGGTGAGCGCGATCGAGATCAGCGTGGCCGTCGACCGGCAGGGCGAGGGACTGTCCGGCCGGATGCTCGCCTTCATGCGGGAGAACGCCCGCGCCCGGGGCTTCGCCGAGGTGGTGGCCCCCGTACGCCCCAGCGGGAAGCCCGCCGAGCCGGACACCTCGATCCACGAGTACGCGTACCGGACGCGCGAGGACGGGCTCCCGCACGACCCGTGGCTGCGCGTCCACGTCCGCGCGGGCGGGTTCGTCGACTCGGTGGCCCCGCTGTCGATGACGATCAACGGCTCGCTCGCCCAGTGGCGCGAGTGGACCGGCCTGCCCTTCGACGCACCGGGCCCGGTCCACGTCCCCGGCGCCCTCGCCCCGGTCCACTGCGTCCCGGAGCAGGGCTACGCGGTCTACGTCGAGCCGAACGTGTGGGTGCGGCACCCGCTGGTCCGGCCGGAGACCGGCTGAGGTGGCGTTGCCGCGGCGCGGGAGGGCATCCATCCGTGGCGGTTCGGCGGCGGTGGTGCTCGGCCTCTTCCGTGAGTCCTAGCGGCTACGCGGCTGGTTGAAGCGGAGCATGTTGCCCGCCGGGTCGCGGAAGGCGCAGTCGCGGACGCCGTAGGGCTGGTCCGCCGGCTCCTGGAGGACCTCGCCGCCCGCGGCGCGGATCTTCTCGAAGGTGGCGTCCACGTCGTCCGTCTGGAAGATCACTCCCCGCAGCAGCCCCTTGGCCAGCAGTTCCGCCATCGCCTGCCGGTCGGCGGGCAAGGCGTTGGGGTCGGCGAGCGGCGGTTCCAGGACGATCTCCACGTCCGGCTGCTCGGGCGACCCGACCGTCACCCAGCGCATCCCCTCGAAACCGACGTCGTTGCGCACCTCCATGCCGAGGACGTCGCGGTAGAAGGCGAGCGCCTTGTCGTGGTCGTCGACGGCGATGAAGCACTGCGAGAGCCTGATGCTGTTCATGCCTCCGAACCTACGAGACGGTGCGGGAATCCGCTTCTCCGGTGCGGGACGGTCCGCCGCTCCGCGCCGGACGGGTGTGGATCTTGGCCACGCACGCCGGGATCGCCGCGCCCGCCTCGTGCTCGCGCGCCCGGTACGCGCTCGGGGTCTCGCCGACCAGCTCGGTGAAGCGCGAGCTGAACGAGCCCAGCGACGTACAACCGACCGCGAAGCAGACCTCCGTCACGCTCAGGTCGCCCCGGCGCAACAGAGCCTTGGCCCGCTCGACGCGGCGGGTCATAAGGTAGCTGTAAGGCGTCTCGCCGTAGGCGGCACGGAAGCTGCGGGAGAAGTGCCCGGCCGACATCAAGGCGACTTGGGCCAGTGCCGGGACGTCCAGGGGCTCCGCGTAGTCCCGGTCCATCATGTCTCGCGCGCGGCGCAGCCGTACGAGGTCCTCGAGGGATGTCACGCTCCTCAGGATCGCATGCACCTGGAAGATCTTTGCATAAACGTGCGGCGATACGTATAGTCATGCCATCGATGAGGAGGGTCCGATGGTGGTACGTGTAGCGGTGGCCGGAGCGAGTGGATACGCGGGCGGTGAGGTCCTGCGCCTGCTCCTGAACCACCCCGAGGTCGAGATCGGCGCCCTGACCGGCCACTCCAACGCGGGTGAGCTCCTCGGCAACCTGCAGCCCCACCTCGGCCCGCTCGCCGGCCGGACCCTGGAGGCGACCACCCCCGAGGTGCTCGCCGGCCACGATGTCGTCTTCCTCGCGCTCCCGCACGGCCAGTCCGCCGCCGTCGCCGCCGAGCTCGGCGACGACGTGCTCGTCATCGACATGGGCGCCGACCACCGGCTCAAGGACTCCGCCGACTGGGACGCCTTCTACGGCGGCACGCACGCCGGCACCTGGCCCTACGGCCTGCCCGAGCTGCCCGGCGCCCGCGCCGCCCTCACGGGTGCCAAGCGCGTCGCCGTCCCCGGCTGCTTCCCCACCGCCGTCTCCCTCGCGCTGTTCCCCGCCTACCAGGCGCGCCTCGCCGAGCCCGAGGCCGTGATCGTCGCCGCCACCGGCACCTCCGGCGCCGGCAAGGCCCTCAAGACGAACCTCCTCGGCTCCGAGGTGATGGGCACCGTCACCCCCTACGGAGTCGGCGGCGGCCACCGCCACACCCCCGAAATGGTGCAGAACCTCACCCCGCTCGCCGGGGAGCGGGTCTCCGTCTCCTTCACGCCGACCCTCGTGCCCATGGCGCGCGGGATCCTCGCGACCTGCTCCGCCAAGGCCCTCCCCGGCACCACCGCGGAATCGCTGCGCGCCGCCTACGAGAAGGCCTACGCGGACGAGCCCTTCGTCCAGCTGCTCCCCGAGGGCCGCTGGCCCACCACCAAGTCCGTCCAGGGTTCGAACGCCGTCCACGTGCAGGTCGCGTACGACGAGTCCGCCGGCCGCATCATCGCGATCAGCGCCATCGACAACCTGACCAAGGGGACCGCCGGCGGCGCGGTCCAGAGCATGAACATCGCCCTCGGGCTCCACGAGAGCCTGGGTCTTTCCACGATCGGAGTGGCACCTTGAGCGTCACGGCAGCACAGGGATTCACGGCGGCGGGCATCGCCGCCGGGATCAAGGCGAACGGCAACCCCGACCTGGCCCTCGTGGTCAACAACGGGCCGCGGCTGGCCGCCGCGGGCGTCTTCACCTCGAACCGGGTCAAGGCCGCGCCCGTGCACTGGTCCGAGCAGGTCCTGCGCGGCGGCACCGTCTCCGCGGTCGTCCTGAACTCCGGCGGCGCCAACGCCTGCACCGGCCCCAAGGGCTTCCAGGACACCCACGCCACCGCCGAGAAGGTCGCCGAGACGTTGGGCGGTGACGTCAACGCGGGCGAGGTCGCCGTCGCCTCCACCGGGCTGATCGGCGTCCTGCTCCCCATGGACAAGCTGCTCCCCGGCGTCGAGACCGCCGCGGCCGCCCTGTCCGCGGACGGCGGCGAGGCCGCCGCCATCGCCATCAAGACCACCGACACCGTGCACAAGACGGCCACCGCCTCCCGGGGCGGCTGGACCGTCGGCGGCATGGCCAAGGGCGCGGGCATGCTCGCCCCGGGCCTCGCCACCATGCTCGTCGTCCTCACCACCGACGCGGACCTGGACAGCGCGACCCTCGACCGGGCCCTGCGCGCCGCCACCCGCACCACCTTCGACCGGGTCGACTCCGACGGCTGCATGTCGACCAACGACACCGTGCTGCTGCTGGCCTCCGGAGCGTCCGGCCGGGTGCCCGCGTACGAGGAGTTCGCGGAGGCCGTACGGACGGTCTGCGACGACCTGGCCCGCCAGCTGATCGGCGACGCCGAGGGCGCCAGCAAGGACATCCGCATCGAGGTCATCGGCGCGGCCAGCGAGGACGACGCGGTCGAGGTCGGCCGCTCCATCGCCCGCAACAACCTGCTCAAGTGCGCCATCCACGGCGAGGACCCGAACTGGGGCCGGGTGCTCTCCGCCATCGGCACCACCAAGGCCGCGTTCGACCCGGACCGGCTGAACGTCGCCATCAACGACGTGTGGGTCTGCAAGAACGGATCGGTCGGCGAGGACCGCGACCTGGTCAGCATGAAGGACCGCGAGGTCCGCATCACCGCCGACCTGTCCACCGGCTCCGAGTCCGCGGTCATCTGGGCCAACGACCTGACCGCCGACTACGTCCACGAGAACTCGGCGTACTCCTCATGAGCACCGCACGCAAGCACACGGCACTGCCCAAGGCGGAGATCTTGATCGAGGCCCTGCCGTGGCTCACCCGGCACAACGGCAAGATCGTGGTGATCAAGTTCGGCGGCAACGCCATGATCGACGACGAGCTCAAGGCGGCCTTCGCCCAGGACGTGGTCTTCCTGCGGCAGGCCGGCCTCAAGCCCGTCGTGGTGCACGGCGGCGGCCCCCAGATCAACGCCCAGCTCGACAAGGAAGGCCTGGTCAGCGAGTTCAAGGCCGGCCTGCGCGTCACCACGCCCGATGCCATGGACGTCGTACGGATGGTCCTGGCGGGCCGGGTCCAGCGCGAGCTGGTCGGGCTGCTCAACCAGCACGGACCGCTCGCCGTCGGCCTGACCGGCGAGGACGCGCACACCATCACCGCGGTCAAGCACAGCCCCGAGATCGACGGCGAGCTCGTCGACATCGGGCGGGTCGGCGAGATCACGGCCATAGACACGGGCGCGATCGAGGCGCTGCTGGCGGACGGCCGGATCCCGGTCATCTCCTCCATCGCGCGCAGCGCCGACGACCACCACGTCTACAACGTGAACGCCGACACGGCCGCCGCGGCGCTCGCCGCCGCGCTCGGCGCCGAGACGCTGATGGTCCTCACCGACGTCGAGGGCCTCTACGCGGACTGGCCCAACAGCGACGAGGTCATCAGCCGGCTCACCGTCAGCGAGCTGGAGAAGCTGCTGCCCGAGCTGTCCAGCGGCATGGTGCCCAAGATGGAGGGCTGCCTCCACGCGGTGCGCGGCGGCGTCGGCACCGCCCGCGTGATCGACGGGCGGGTCCAGCACTCGATCCTGCTGGAGATCTTCACGGACGAGGGAATCGGCACGATGGTCGTGCCGGACCGGAAGCAAGGGGGAGCGAAGTGACCGGCAACGAGGACTACCGGACCCGGTGGCAGGGTGCGCTGACCAACAACTACGGCACCCCGGCGCTGGCCCTCGTACGCGGTGAGGGCGCCCAGGTCTGGGACGCGGACGGCAGGCAGTACACCGACTTCGTCGGCGGCATCGCGGTCAACGCCCTCGGCCACGCCCACCCGGCGATCGTCGAGGCCGTCACCACGCAGATCCAGAGCCTCGGGCACGTCTCGAACCTCTTCGCCTCCGAGCCGGTCATCGCGCTCGGCGAGCGGCTGCTCCAGCTCTTCGGCCGCCCCGGCAAGGTGTTCTTCTGCAACTCCGGTGCAGAGGCGGTCGAAGCGGCCTTCAAGATCGGCCGACTGACCGGGCGGACCCACATGGTCGCCACCGACGGCGGCTTCCACGGCCGGACCATGGGCGCGCTCGCGCTCACCGGCCAGCCGAAGAAGCAGGAGCCCTTCCTGCCGCTGCCGGGCGACGTCACGCACGTCCCGTACGGAGACGTCGAGGCCCTGCGGGCCGCCGTCACCGAGGAGACCGCGATCGTCGTCATCGAACCGATCCAGGGCGAGAACGGCGTCGTCGTACCGCCCGCCGGGTACCTGACGGCCGCCCGCGAGATCACCCGGGCCACCGGCACCCTGCTCGTGCTCGACGAGGTGCAGACCGGCATCGGCCGCTGCGGCCAGTGGTTCGAGCACCAGGCCCACGAGGGCGTGGAGCCCGACCTCGTCACCCTCGCCAAGGGCCTCGGCGGCGGCCTGCCGATCGGCGCCGTCGCTGCCTTCGGCGCGGCGGCCGACCTGCTCCAGCCCGGTCAGCACGGCACCACCTTCGGCGGCAACCCGGTCGCCTGCGCGGCCGGCCTCGCGGTGATCGACACCATCGCGAGCGACGGGCTGCTGGACCGGGTCAAGGAGCGCGGCGAGCGGCTGCGCTCCGGAATCGAATCCTCCGCACACCCGCTCGTCTCCCACGTCCGCGGCTCCGGGCTTCTGCTGGGTATCGTGCTGACCGAGCCGCTCGCACCCCGCGTGCAGCAGGCGGCTCAGGACGCCGGCTTCCTGGTCAACGCGCCCGCCCCCGACGTCGTACGGCTCATGCCGCCGTTCGTGCTCACGGAGGCCGAGGTGGACGCGTTCCTCCGGGCACTGCCCGGCATCCTCGACGCAGCCCATGGGGACGGATCCGGAGAATGAGACGACGATGAGTCAGCCGCAGGACAACGAGCACGGCGGCCCGGCCGTTCCACAGACCCGCACCGCCCGCCACCGCCGGATCGTGGACATCCTCAACCGGCAGCCGGTCCGCTCCCAGAGCCAACTGGCCAAGCTGCTCGCCGACGACGGGCTGAGCGTCACCCAGGCGACGCTCTCCCGCGACCTCGACGAGCTGGGCGCGGTGAAGATCCGCAACACCGGCGGCGAGCTGATCTACGCGGTGCCCAGCGAAGGCGGCTTCCGCACCCCGCAGGCACCGCTGGGGGAGTCGGCGAAGGAGGAGCGCATGCGGCGCCTCTCCGGGGAACTGCTCATCTCGGCGGAGGCCTCCGCCAACCTCGTGGTCCTGCGCACCCCGCCGGGCGCGGCCCAGTTCCTCGCCTCGGCGATCGACCAGGCCGAACTGAGGGCGATCCTCGGCACGATCGCGGGGGACGACACCCTGATGCTGATCAGCCGCGACCCGGACGGCGGCCAGGCGCTCGCCGACCACCTCCTGCGCCTGGCGCAGAAGGAGGGCTGACGAGGGGCCCTGTCCCTGACCCGGTGCCTAGTACCGGGTGACGGACAGGGCCCCCGACGCGGTGCCGATCGCGATGTGCGGTCGGCGCCGCGGGTCCGCCCAGCGCAGGATCTCCCGCATCGCCCGCTCCGGCACGGACACGCAACCGGCCGTCGCGCCCTTGCCGTTGACGTGCAGGAAGATGCCCGCTCCCCGGCCGCGCACCGGCTCGTCGTAGTTGAAGGCGACGAGCAGCGCGTGCGCGTACTGCTTCTCGTACTTCACCAGGTGCTCGGCCTCGCCCGGCGCGCAGTCCGCGGGCAGCGGCTCCACCCAGCGGTTGTAGGCGGTGGAGGCGTTGTCCTGGCACCACCACGAACGGTCCGTCACCCGCCGGTACCCGTAGGCCGTTCCGGCCGGCGCGCGCCGGATGCCGAAGGCGTAGGGGAGCGCGTAGAGCCCCGTCGGGGTGGTGTTCGTGCCCTGGGTGCGGGTCGCGCCCTCGGTCAGGCCGTTCGCCCCGAAGCGGGCGGGCGCGCTCCCGGCCTCGTACCAGCGCCCCGCCCGGCGGTCCCACCAGGTCAGCCGACCGGTCGTGGAGCCGGCGGCGGGCGCGACGGCGGTGATCAGTTGGCTCCCGCCACCGGTCGCGGCGAGCCGGGCGGGCAGTGCCGCCCGGTCCGGCAGGCCTTGGGGGAGCAGGGCCGTGACGATCAGTGAGCCCGTGACGAGGGCGGTACGCAGCACATGTCAGACGGTACGGGGAGGAAGGGGCACGGGCAGCGCAGGCAGGCCGTCGAGGCTGGTCTCGACCTTCTTCTCGCAGTACTCGGCGAACTCCTCGTCGGTCTTGCGCCCGAAGTACTCGGCGTGGAGGGTGCGCTCGCCCTGGTACTCCATGAAGGGCACGGCGAACCCGCACACATCGGCGATCCGCTTGGCGCGCACCAGGATCACGGCCCGCGCGGCCGGCCCGTCGGCGTCGCCGAACAGGGCGACCAGCTCCTCCCAGCGCGGGTCGTCGCGGAAGACCGCCTCCCCCTCGCCGTGGATGCGCACGATGTTCGGCGGCCCGGAGAACGCGCACCACATCAGGGTGATCCGGCCGTTCTCGCGGACGTGGGCGATGGTCTCGGCACCGCTGCCACCGAAGTCGAGGTACGCGAGGGTCTGCTCGTCGATGACGACGAGGGTCCCGGCGCGGCCCTTGGGGGACAGGTTGACGTGACCGTCACCGGAGAGCGGGGCGGTCGCCGTGAAGAAGACCGGCTGCTCTTCGATGAACTTGCGCATCCGGTCGTCTATGCGTTCGTGGAGTTTTCCCATGACGCCGATTATCGGTCACGGCCATCCGAGGCGACCTCGGCCTTCCGGCGGAGGAAAAGGGGCCGACCCGGTTCCGACCAGGGCCTGTCGGGCGGCTAATCCGGTCGCAGGGTCTTCTCCCAGTCCCACGCCCGCAGCATGCTCTTGGCGAGCTCGCGCAGCCGGGCGTCGGGTACGTCCAGCAGGCTGACGGCGGCCCGCAGGGCGGGGAGACCGCCCTGGGCCCGGAGCAGCCGGAAGGCGGCGCGGCGGGTGTGCGTCGCCAGGTCGGGGGCCATGCGCTCGGCCAGCCACTCCGGGGGCAGCCGGTGGGCGTACGGGTGCAGGCTCCGGGCGACCTCGCGGGCCACCCCCGGGCACGGGTCGTCCAGGAGCGGCCTCAGCAGCTCGACGTGCGAGGTGTCCAGCCGGCGCAGCCCGGCCACGGCCGCGGCCCGTACCGCGCCGGAGGGGTGCCCCAGCAGGGCGCGGAGCAGCGGCCCGTCCTCGCGGCCCGCGCACTCGGCGAATCCGGCCACCGCGTACGGGGTCACCCGGTCCGGGTCCGCGAGCAGCTCGCGGTAGCGGGCGTACGGGTCGCCGCCGTCCTGGCGGACCAGCCAGCGGGCGCACGCCCGGACCAGCTCGGAGCGGTCGGCGAGGTGCTCCCCGGCCTCGGCGGCCCGGCCGGCCCCGCGCAGGGCGGTGACCCCGGCGGAGCGGGCCATCGGGACGCGGGCGCCGAGCAGGGCGTCGATCGCCCCGTCGTCCGGCCCGTCGGCGGCCATGGCCGCGAGCACGGCGTCCGCCCACAGCCGGGCGGTCAGGGGGTCCCTCTCGCCGGCCGCCAGCAGGGCCTGGTCCCGCAGGCCGAACCGGCCGCTCTCCAGCGACAGCCGCACGGCGAACCGCCGGGTCGCCGGATCGGCGCTCCTGCGCAGGCAGTCGAGGATCTCGTCGCGCTGCGGGACGGTCAGGGAGTTCCAGCTCCACGTCGTCGACGGCTGCCCGGGTCGCCACCACGCGGCGAGGACGGAGTACCGGCCGCTCAGGGCGGCCTCCAGCTGCTCCAGCGCCCAGGCGCCGTGCTCCCGCGAACCCAGCCGCAGGACGAGCGGGGTGAGTTCGGCCAGCGTGCGGGCGGGGTCCTTGGCCACGAGCCTGCCGAGCACCCGCCGGGCGCGCTCCCGCACCGGTGGGGCCCAGTCGGCGCACCGGATCAGGACGAGTTGCGCCGGCGGGTTGCGCCACGCGGCCAGCGCGGACGCGCGGACCCGCCCGTCGGGGTCACACAGCCGGGCTTCGATCCGGTCGCGGCGCAGCGGCGCGTACGAACGGGAGTGAAGGCGCCTGACCTCCTCGTCGAAGGCCGTCCAGGCCGCCGGCCCGTTCGAGGCGAACCGGCCGGCGACGAGCAGCGGGTACTCCCGTGTCAGCAGAGTCGCCGCCACGGAGCGGCCTTCCTCGGTGTCCTGTCGTACGCCCGTCACGTGCCCTCCCCAGATGTGCGGTGCACGCCGATCCTAGGCAGCCGACCGCGGCCGCTGCCGCTGATATTCGGGCTGGTCAGAGCGCACGGCGGGGGCTCGATTGACGAAACATACGGAGTAATGCATAGTTATGCCTACGAGGTGCGCTGTAAGGCGGAGCCTGGCGCCGACCTCGGCCGATCTTCCCAGCAGTACCCGACCGCCTCCCCGTTACCTCCGCGGCGGGGAGGCGGTTGCACGTCCGAAGCCTTACCGGCAGTCAAACCCATGCAGTCTTGAGGAGCAGTAGCTGTGAGCAGCAACAACGGTGACGTCCGGCTCTGGGGCGGCCGGTTCGCCGACGGCCCCGCCGAGGCCCTCGCGAAGCTGTCCGCGTCGGTCCACTTCGACTGGCGCCTCGCGCCCTACGACATCGCCGGATCCCGCGCCCACGCCCGCGTGCTCCACAAGGCGGGGCTGCTCACCGCCGACGAACTCGACCGCATGATCGCCGGGCTGGACCGGCTGGAGGCCGACGTCGCCGACGGCTCCTTCACCGGCACCATCGCCGACGAGGACGTGCACACCGCGCTGGAGCGCGGCCTGCTGGAGCGGCTCGGCGCCGACCTCGGCGGCAAGCTGCGGGCCGGCCGGTCCCGCAACGACCAGGTCGCCACCCTCTTCCGGATGTACCTGCGCGACCACGCCCGGATCATCGGCGGCCTGATCGCCGACCTCCAGGACGCGCTGGTCGGCCTCGCCGAGACCCACGCGGACGTGGCGATGCCCGGCCGCACGCACCTCCAGCACGCGCAGCCGGTGCTCTTCGCCCACCACGTGCTCGCCCACGTGCAGTCCCTGTCCCGGGACGCGGAGCGGCTGCGCCAGTGGGACACCCGGACCGCGGTCTCCCCGTACGGCTCGGGCGCCCTGGCCGGCTCCTCCCTCGGTCTGGACCCGGAGGCGGTCGCCGCGGACCTGGGCTTCGAGCGGGGCTCGGTCGGCAACTCCATCGACGGCACGGCCTCGCGCGACTTCGTCGCCGAGTTCGCCTTCGTCACCGCGATGATCGGGATCAACCTCTCCCGGATCGCGGAGGAGATCATCATCTGGAACACGAAGGAGTTCTCCTTCGTCACGCTGCACGACGCCTTCTCCACCGGGTCGTCGATCATGCCGCAGAAGAAGAACCCGGACATCGCCGAGCTGGCGCGCGGCAAGTCGGGCCGGCTCATCGGCAACCTGACCGGTCTCCTCGCGACCCTCAAGGCGCTGCCCCTGGCCTACAACCGCGACCTCCAGGAGGACAAGGAGCCGGTCTTCGACTCCTGCGACACCCTGGAGGTCCTGCTCCCGGCCTTCACCGGCATGATGGCCACCCTCACCGTCAACCGGGAGCGGATGGAGGAGCTGGCTCCGGCGGGCTTCTCGCTCGCCACGGACATCGCGGAGTGGCTGGTCAAGCAGGGCGTCCCGTTCCGGGTGGCCCACGAGGTCGCCGGCGAGTGCGTCAAGGAGTGCGAGGGGCTCGGCATCGAGCTGGACGAGCTCACGGACGAGCAGTTCGCGAAGATCTCGGAGCACCTGACCCCCGAGGTCCGCACCGTCCTCAACGTCCCCGGAGCCCTCGCCTCCCGCAACGGCCGCGGCGGCACCGCCCCGTCCGCCGTCGCCCTCCAGCTCACCGAGCTGAAGGCGGACCTGGTCATCCAGCACGCCTGGGCGGCCCACAAGCAGTAGCAGCACGCGTGCCCGGAGGGGCGGGGGGGCCCCGGGGGGCCCCCCCCCCCCCCGCGGGGGCCCCCCCCCGGGCCGGGGCCCCCCCCCGGCAGCCGGCCGCCGCCCCCGCCCCCCGGTGGTCGCATGCGGGGGGGGGCAGGGCCCAACCCC